>NZ_SMKS01000028.1:0-79415 GCF_004348435.1 Saccharopolyspora terrae
TCTTAGGGTCTCGCGGGCTGGGAGACGTGGGTTGGGAGATGTGTATAGGAGCCAGGTTCGTGTTGCCGTCAGGCGGAGGCGGCACGTTCGTGTTGCCGCCGGGCGGCGTCGGCGACGGGGTGCGCGGGGCGCTGGTCTCTGGCTCGGTGAGCTCCTTGATCGCCGACTGCGCGTACTTCAGCTCCTCCTCGAGGGGCTTGAGCGCCGCGGCCGCCGCGGTGTCGAGCGTCTTGAGCTCGGTGAGCGCGGCGTTGGTGATCTCCGTGTTCATCTTGTCCCACGGACCGGCGGTGAC
Organism: Saccharopolyspora terrae; assembly: GCF_004348435.1. Taxonomy (NCBI): domain Bacteria; kingdom Bacillati; phylum Actinomycetota; class Actinomycetes; order Pseudonocardiales; family Pseudonocardiaceae; genus Saccharopolyspora; species Saccharopolyspora terrae. The sequence continues at coordinate 296 of NZ_SMKS01000028.1, forward strand.
CAGATTGCCTTCCTTGAAGCTGGCCAGCGAGGTGTTGATGTACTCCTGGGCTTCGGAGGTGCTCTTGCCGTCGAGCTGGTAGTTCGGCGCGCCCTTGACCAGGCCGACGCCGTTGGTCAGGAACTCGTAGAGCTGGTTCTCGTAGTCGACCCGCTTGTTGTTGGGCAGGTAGAGCGCCCGGGCGCGGAAGTCGTAGAAGGCTTGGGCGAGTCCGTTGACCGCCGCTTCGATCTTGTCGCCGAGGTTCTTCAGCGCCACCGAGACCGCGACCCCGCGGTCGATGGTGAGCTGTTCGTGCAAGCCCTCCAGCTTGTCGGCGTTCTGGTCCATGCGCCCCTGGATGACCGAGGCGGCCTTGCCGCTGAACCCGGAGTCCTCTGAGTCCAGCGACTTGGCCCAGGTCCGGAAGTCCTTGCCGGTGCTTTCCAGCCACTTCTCGTACTTGCCGACCAGGTCCTGCGCCTGGCGCAGGGTCGGCAGGTCGAGGGTGCCGCTCTTGCCCGAGGACATCTCGGCGACGATGGTCCCGGCGTCGTTGATCGCCTTGGTCCACGCGTCGGCCGCCGCCGTGTTGCGGTTGACCCGGTAGTAGACCCGGTCGAACGCGGTGTAGGTGAGGTCTTCGGTGGGGGCGACCCGGTTGGTCAGGTCTTCCTTGAGCTTGTCCCCGGTGAAGTCGGCGTCCTTGCCGCCGGCACCACCGTCCCCGCCGCCGGCGACCTCGAACCACTTGACGCCTTCGGCCATGGATTTCAGGTCCGGCCCTTTTCCGGTTAACGCGTTGAGGGCCTGGAAGAACGTCCAGTCACTGCTGGGGCCTGACAGGTCCGCGTTCTCGGGCATGGGCTTTCTCCTGCTCCAGGGCTGATGCCGTCAGATGAGGTCGATCAACGGGGGTCGTGGGCTAGCTGCTGGGACCCTGAATCAAGCGGCCGGGGTCTGCGTTCCGGAGATGTCCGGGTAGTCCTGGACGAACTCGGTCGCGGAGTAGCTGGCCAGGTCGTCGGTGTCCTCGAAGACTCGCTTGGCGTCGTTGAGCGCGTCGGTGAACTTGCGCCAGTCCTTGCTGGTCTTCTCGTTCATGGTCTCGGTGGACTTGCCCAGCGCGCCCAGGGATTGGTTGAGCGACGCGATGGCCGGCCACTCCGGGTTGCCCGCGTGGACCCGCTCGCCGAGGTCGGCGGCGAGGCGGATTCCCGAGCTGGCGCCCAGGAACTCCCTGCGCAGCTCGTCCTCGTGGGTGTCGACGTTCTTGATCAGCTTCTCGTACTGACCGCTGTCGAACTTCGTCTTCGTCTCGTCAGCCACGAGACTCTCCTTTTCTCAGGGAGGGACGGGGATTCGGGTGCGGGCCGCTGCGCGTGGCGACCCGCACCCGAAACTTCAACCACCTGAAGAACTTCCGCGGCCGCAGCCGCAGTTTCAGGTGTGGTTCGACCGGAGGAAGAACCTCACGCCATGATCTGGGCGCTGCGGTTGTCACCGTCCTGGAAGGCCTGGGCGGCGTTGTTGGAGGAGGTGTAGCCGCTGCTCAGGCGGGTGTTCATCTCGGTGTAGGCCTGGTTCCACTTCTGCTGCTTCTCGGCCCACAGCGGCGCGGCCTTACCCTGGGTGGCCTCGCCCATGTTCTTCAGGAAGCCGTTGAGCTCGTCGAGGATGGTGCCCATCTGACGAACGGCCTGCTGCAGCCCCATGTTGACCTCTTCGTAGGCCCCGTGCTGCACGCTGAACTGCGTCATCTCAAACTCCGTTCTAGGTAGAAGGTTTGCTCGCCCTGCTTCGGCGCAAGCACCGGAGGTGCTTTCTCTTTGCCCCACCTGAGCAACCGGCACCGCCGCGGGTTCTGAGCGGCGCTGTGGCGAGTACGCCGCGACGCCGTGTATTGGCATACATCAGGAGTGGCGCACGGAGTCCACAGCGCCGCTCAGGTTCCGCTACTAGCACCGCCAAGCAAGGCGAAAGCACCGAAAAAGAGAATCAGAGGCCGGCGCCGGAGGCGCTGTCTGCGGCCTGCTGGGCTGCCTGCAGGGAGGCGTTGCGGACGTCCATCACGCGCTGGTTGAGCTGGTTGAGCTCGTTCTCGATGCGCGAGAAGTCGCCGGCCCACACGCCGAACTTGTCGACCAGCATGCGACCGGAGTCGGACACGTTGGCCTGGCCCAGCGAGGAAGCCTGCGCCTGGACCTGGTTGTTGAGCTGGCGCATCTGCGACAGCGACTGGTTGGTCGCTTCGATGATCTGCTGCAGCTGCGAGTCGTTGAGGCCGTACTGGGCGCCTGGTGCGGTCATCGGGTTCTCCTTGCAAATGTGCGGGATTCGACTTGCTTACTGCGCGCCGCCCACGGGGGACGGCATGTCATGGTGCTGTTTGCACACCACCACCTGCGGCTCGCTCCGGTGCGAGAACCGGTCCGGTCGGCAGCAGCGAGAGCAGGTGTGCTGGAACCGGAACCGCGTCGGACAGCCGATAGCCGAGGGCTTCGGCCGCGCTCTGGCCGGGCACCGGGTACTTGGCGCCCGAGTCGGTGACCAGGTAGAGGCCGGCGCCTGGCACGCCGGGCGCGGGCAGCGTGCGAGCGAGCACTCCCGCGCCTGGTTGGACGTCGATGCGGTCGGCGGTGAACTCGTCGCGCTCGATGCCCGGGCCGTCGACGATCACGCCGGCTTCGGGCCATCCGCTGACCAATGTGGACTTGGCGCCGCGCGGTCCGGGTTCGACCTGGGCGCAGGGCGCTCCGAGGTCGGAGGAGTCGGACGTTCCGGCGGTGGGCAGCAGCGACGGCGGCTTGTCCGGCAGCTGCGACATCAGCGGCGACGAGGGCATCTGCCCGACCGAGGCCATCGCCGCGGGCGAGAGGACGCGCGGGCTCGGCTGCCCGCCACCGGCCGGATCGCCCATCGCCAGCGCGGCGGTGGTGCCGTTGACCGGCATCAGTCCGCCGGTGGTGAGCATGTAGAGCGTCTGCGGGCGGCCGACGACGCTGACGGAGAAGATCTGCCCGATGCGGGTGGGCTGGCCGCCGAGCGACGGGCCGGGCTGTCCCGCTCCGGGGATCCGCAGCGGTCCGAGGTCCGGTCCGGCGGGCATGGCGTTGATGAACGCGTCTCGCACCGGCAGCGCGGTGGAGGCGTCGTAGCCCAGCACCGCGGCCACCCACGGCGCGCTGAGCTTCATCCGCTTGTCCCGCCACACCAGGTACTGGTCGCCGCTGCTGGAGCGCACCAGGACGGCCTCGTCCTGCCGCGCGGGTTCCACATCGGACGTGTCGCCGACGTGCAGGGTGACGGTGGCGTGCGGAGCCCCGGCGGCGTCGCGGGTGGTGGTCGCGCAGACCAGCCACGCCTGGGCCGCGCTGCCCGCGCCGCCTGCCGGGATCCCGTCCGGGGCGCCGATGATGCCGATCGGAGTGCCGCGCGGGACGTCGCTCAACGTCGAGCGGGACACCTCCGCGACCTCCTTCGCCCCGAGCAGCCGCGCCGACGCGTAGTTGAGCACCGGCCGCAGCGTGCCGTCGGAAGCCAGCACGTACTGGCTCCCCGTCTCCTTCTCCACGATGAGCTTGCCGGGCTGGGACCAGTCGGTCGCTCCGCCGAAGCCGAGAACTCCGGCGACGGCGAATCCGGCGACGATGAGCATCGACAGCATCAGGCCGATGACGTATCCCAGCGGGGTCCGCCGCAGCGGCGGGTCGGGCGCGTCGGGTTCGGCCTGCACCAGCGCGGAGACGACCCGCGCCGACATGAAGGAGTGCGCCTGGACCTGATCACTTCGCGAGTGCACGACGACCTCCCCGCACAGCTGCGCAAGTCGGCCGCGGCAGCGCCTCTGCTACGACCATGAGGCCCTCACCAGCGCGTAGAGGTTCAGGGCGGCGAAGGTCATCGGGATGATCGCGATGGCCAGGGTGGTGTGCGCCCAGTCGCCGGCGCGGCCCCAGTGCGGCAGCATCTTCCGGCCGGGCAGGCTGCGGGCACCTGCGAGCAGGAGTCCGGCGAGCAGGACCAGTCCGCCGATGATGAAGATCCGCCAGGTTCCGGGGATCAGCAGGCACATCGCGGAGATCACCGCGGCGAGCCCGAGGAAGCCGGGCACCATGACGGCGACGCGCTGGCGGGAGCTGACGAACTCGCGGGAGTGCAGCAGGAGCAGCAGCGAGGCGATCGCGGCCAGGGTGGGCGACGCCCATCCCGGGGTGAAGGCGAGGATGCCGAGGCAGCCCGCGATGACGACCCCGAGCCCGAAGCACAGGGCGGTGAGGTTGAAATCGGCTGCGGCGGTGCGGTTCATCAGCTCGCGGCCGGGTTCCGGGTCGATGCCTTCCTGGAACTCCTCGGCGGAGGTCGGCAGCGGCGGCACCTTGAGCCCGGCCATCCAGGCGGCGATGCGCGGAACGCGGGTTCCGACCAGCAGCGTCACGGCCAGCACGACGGCGGCGGCACCGCCCGCGGAGAGCATGTCGAAGGTGTTGAGCAGACCGACGAGCGCGGTCAGGCCGGTCGCCAGCATCGCGGCGAGGTACCCGGCGCCGAATCCGCCGCCGACCAGGAATCGGCCGAGCACGATGGCGCTGGTGCACACCGCCGCCGCGGTCAGGCAGGGCGCGACGAGCTGCGGGTTCATCGCGATGACGGGTCGGCCGATCATCGGCAGCGCCCAGCCGGCGGCGGCGCCGAACGCGGCGCTGCCGGTGAACAGCAGTTCCGCGGCGGCCCGGTCGCCGAGCGCCCGCGAGGCCAGGGTGGCCGCGCCGAGCAGCAGCAGCGCGACGCTGCCGGCGGTGATCGCCACCCACTGCCCCGCGCCGACGGTGGGCAGCAGGACGAGCCCGAGCGCCAGCGAGGCGCCGAGCAGCGCGAGGAACGCGCGGCGGGTGATCTCCGGACGCCACAGGTCGCGGCGCTGGTTGCGGATTCCGGTGGCCACGCCGTCGGCGAGGTCGTCGAAGTCGGCCGGCGGCAACTGGTCGTTGCGCGGCCTGAGGTAGAGGATGTCGCCGTCGTAGAGGCCCAAGGCGGCGGTGCCGAGATCCTCCTGCAGGGCGGGCTCACCGAGCCGCTGCAGGACCCAACCGTCGTGTTCCAGACCCGCGTTGCCGAGCCCTCCCCCGAGGTGGTCGAGGAAGGTGGGCAGCAGGTCCGCGAGCGGAATGTGGGCGGGTACCGCGAGCTCGACCCGCGAGCTGGGGCCCTGAATCGTCAGTCGACACACCTCGCCCGCGGCGACCGCGGGCTGAGCCGTCGTTCCCGTCATACCCACCACACGGTCCCCGGTCTAGGAACAGTTCAACCAATTTGACGAACGTCGGTCTCAGGCGGCAGCCCGCCCACCTGCACCGGGCGCGTTGAGCACCGCCGATCGGCCGAACCGGACCCGCTCCGCGCAGTTCCGGACAGCATTTCGGTCGGCCGGTTTCCCGCTGCGGCTTTGACCCGTTTGGAGTCCTGCAGCCGTGTAGGGGATGAGGTGTAGCAGGGAAAGGATCTGATCGCATTGAGTGTGACGCCGTTTCGGCGACCGGCCAGGCAGAAGCCCCCCGCGATGCCCGACGGGGAACTGTCCTTGCAGGAGCCGCCCGTCATACCCGAGCAGGTCAGTGGCGGTTTCGGCGGTCTGCTGATGTACCTGCCGATGGCGCTGGGTTCCGGGGCCATGATGCTGATGTTCATGGGCCGCGGCGGGTCCGGCGGTTTCGGCGGCATCGGGCTGATCGTGGTGGCGCTGATGGCGGTGTCCATGCTGGCCATGGGTTTCGGCCAGATGGGGCGCAACATCGGCGAGCGCAAGCGCCGCCTCAAGGGCGAGCGCCGCGACTACCTGCGCTACCTGGGACAGATGCGCAAGCAGGTCCGCCAGGTCGCGGTGGATCAGCGAAAGGCGTTGTCGTGGCGGCATCCTGCCCCGTCGGGCCTGTGGTCGGTGGCCATGAGCGGACGGCTGTGGGAGCGGCGCCTGTCGCACGCCGACTTCGCCGAGGTCCGCATCGGCCGGTCCGCGCAGCGGCTGGCGATGAAGATGACGCCGGTGCAGTCCAAGCCGGTGGAGGACCTGGAGCCGCTGTCCGCTCGGGCGCTGCGCCGGTTCATCAAGGCCTACACCACTGTGGACGATCTGCCGACAGCCCTGTTCCTGCGCGGTTTCTCGCAGGTGCAGATGCGCGGTGACGCCGCGGCCGCGCGCGGCCTGCTGCGCGCGGTGCTGGCGCAGCTGGTGACCTTCCACTCCCCCGACGACCTCAAGATCGCCGTGTGCGCGAGCCCGGACCGGGCGTCCGAGTGGGACTGGGTGAAGTGGCTGCCGCACGCCCAGCACGCCAGCCAGCAGGACGGCGCCGGTCACGTGCGCATGCTGACCAGCACGCTCGCCGAGCTGGAGGCCGTGGTCGGTCCGGACCTCAACGACCGGGGCCGGTTCGAGGCCGGTGCGAGCCCGACCCGCGACGAGCCGTTCGTGGTGGTCGTCCTCGACGGCATCACCACCCCGGCGGAGTCCCGGCTGGCCGGTGCCGGTTACCGCAACGCCACCGTGCTCAACCTCGACATGGCCGGTTCCGCCCAGCGCACGACGCTGCGCCTGGAGCTGGCGAGCGAGAAGATCGACATGATCCGGCTCAACCGCTCCGGCGCCGAGGTGCGCACCGAGCTGGGCACCCCGGACTCGCTGAGCCTGTCGCAGGTCACCTCGCTGGCGCGCACGCTGGCTCCGTTCCGGCTCAGCGCCACCACCGACATCGTCGAGCCGATGGTCACAGACTTCGACCTCGCCGCGCTGCTGGAGGTCGGCGAGATGGACAAGCTCGACGCCGCCCGCACCTGGGCGCGGACGTCGCCGCAGGACCGGCTGCGGGTGCCGATCGGCATCGCCGAGAACGGCACCAAGATCGAGCTGGACATCAAGGAGTCCGCGCAGGGCGGCATGGGCCCGCACGGCCTGCTGATCGGCGCGACGGGTTCGGGCAAGTCGGAGCTGCTGCGCACGCTGGTGGTCGCGATGGCGATCACGCACTCCTCGGAGTTCCTCAACTTCGTGCTGGTGGACTTCAAGGGCGGCGCGACGTTCCTGGGCCTGGACGAGCTGCCGCACACCTCGGCGGTGATCACCAACCTGGCCGACGAGGCACCGCTGGTCACCCGCATGCAGGACGCGCTGCAGGGCGAGATGGTGCGCCGCCAGGAGCTGCTGCGCTCGGCGGGCAACTACAGCTCGCTGCTGGAGTACGAGAAGGCCCGCGCGGCGGGCGCTCAGCTGGCTCCGATGCCGAGCCTGTTCCTGGTGGTCGACGAGTTCAGCGAGCTGCTGGCCTCGCACCCCGACTTCGCGGAGCTGTTCGTGATGATCGGCCGGCTGGGCCGATCGCTGGGCGTGCACCTGCTGCTGGCCTCGCAGCGCATCGACGACGGCCGGATGCACAAGCTGGAGAGCCACCTGTCCTACCGGATCGGCCTGCGCACCTTCTCGGCGATGGAAAGCCGTTCGGTGATCGGTGTTCCGGACGCCTACCAGCTGCCGAGCGCGCCGGGCAACGGCTACCTGCGCTCGGACGTGGCCACCCTGTCGCGGTTCAAGGCCGCCTACGTCTCGGCGCCGTTCAAGCGGCGCACCGCGGAGCAGCGCAAGGCCGAGATCAGCCGCCAGGTGGTGACCTTCGGCGCCGCCCGGCTGCCCGACGCGCCCACCGCGCACGTCCCGGAGCCGGAACCCGAGACCGAGGAGGAGGAGACGACCGAGACCCTGCTGCAGGTCGCGGTCAGCCGCCTCAAGGGCCAGGGCCCGCCGGCGCACCAGGTGTGGCTGCCGCCGCTGGACGAGCCGCCGACGCTCGACGAGCTGCTGCCGCCGCTGGTCCCGGACGCCGACAACGGCCTGACCCCGATCAGCTGGCCGGGTCGCGGCAAGCTGCAGGTCCCGGTGGGCGTCATCGACAAGCCCTTCGACCAGGCCCGCGAGCTGTACATGGTGGACCTGTCCGGGGTCGGCGGGCACGTCGGCATCGCCGGTGGCCCGCAGGCGGGCAAGTCGACGATGCTGCGCACGCTCATCGCCGGTCTCGCGCTGACCCACACGCCCGCCGAGGTGCAGTTCTACTGCCTGGACTTCGGTGGCGGAACCCTGCAGACCCTCAGCGAGCTGCCGCACATCGGCGGCATCGCCGGGCGCATGGACAAGGAGCGGGTCAGCCGCACCGTGGCCGAGGTGCAGGGCGTGCTGGCCAAGCGCGAGGAGATCTTCGCCGCGCACGGCGTGGAGAACATGGCCGAGTACCGGGAGCTGCGCCGCAAGGGCAAGATCCCGGAGGACTCCTTCGGCGACGTGTTCCTGGTGGTGGACAACTGGGGCACGCTGCGCAGCGACTTCGAGCAGCACGACCAGACGATCCGCTCGCTGGCCTCGCGCGGCCTGACCTACGGCATCCACCTGATGCTGACCACCGGCCGCTGGGCCGACATCCACAGCCAGCTGCGCGACCAGCTGGGAACCCGGCTGGAGCTGCGGCTGGGCGACTCGATCGACTCGGTGATCGACATGCGCGCGGCGGCGGGCGTTCCGCGCCAGCCGGGTCGCGGTCTGACGATGGACAAGCTGCACTTCCTGTCCGCGGTCCCGCGCCTGGACGGCCTGCGCCGGGTCGACGACCTGGCCAAGGGCGCCCGGATGCTGGCCGAGGCCGTTGCCGACAACTGGGACGGCGAGGACGCCGCCGGGGTCCGGATGCTGCCGTCGGTGCTGCCCGCCGAGCAGCTGCCCGAGCCGCAGGGCAAGCTGCGGGTCGCGCTGGGCTGGGGCGAGGCGGACCTGCAACCGGTGTGGCACGACTTCTCCACCCAGCCGCACCTGACGGTCCTCGGCGACACCGGCAGCGGCAAGACCGCGCTGCTGCGGCTGATCGCCGACGCGATCCCGAAGAACTACGCGCCGGGCGAGGCCGAGCTGATCCTGGTCGACTCGCGCCGCGTGCTGCTGGACGCGGTTCCCGACGCCTACCGGCGGGGTTTCGCGTTCTCGGCGACCGCCGCGAAGGACATCGTGGGCACCGCCGCCAACGAGCTGCGCGAGCGGCTGCCCGGCGCGGACGTCACGCCGCAGCAGCTGCAGCGGCGCGACTGGTGGTCGGGTCCGGAGGTGTTCATCCTCGTCGACGACTACGACCTGCTGGCCAGCACCATGGGCGGTCCGCTGGACTCGCTGCTGGACCTGCTGCCGCAGGCCGCCGACATCGGTCTGCACGTGATCCTCACCCGCAGCGCCGCCGGTTCCTCGCGGCTGTCGATGGACTCGGTGGTGCGACGCATGCAGGAGTCCAACACGCCGGACCTGGCGTTCTCCTGCCCGCCCACGGAGATGCCGCTGCTCAACGGCATGCGCGCGCAGGTGCTGCCCGCGGGCCGGGCGCACCTGGTGACCCGCCGCAGCGCGACGCTGATGCAGGCGGGCTGGCTGGAGCCGCGTTCGGCGGGAGACCGGGCGTGAGGGCGGCGCTCGCGGTCGTGGCCGGGGTGGTGCTCGCGATGGCACCGGTCCCGGCCGCAGCCCAGCAGCAGCAGTGCGCGCAACCGGCGAATCACGTGGTGCCGCAGGAGGGTTGGGCCCTGCAGCGCCTGGACCCGAGCCGCGTGTGGGGCCTGACCACCGGCGAGTCGGTGACCGTCGCGGTCATCGGCACCGGTGTCAGCGCCGCGGCGCCGGCGCTGTCCGGTGCGGTGCTGTCCGGGCAGAGCCTCAGCGGCGGCGCGGGCGACGACGACTGCGCGGGCCGCGACACCTTCATGGCCGGGGTGATCGCGGCGCGTCCGGCGGCGGGCACCGGTTTCACCGGCATCGCGCCGGGCGCGCGGATCCTGCCGATCCGCATCACCAACGACCCGAAGGAGGTCGAGGCGGGTAAGCTGGCCTCGGCGATCCGCTCGGCCGCCGACGGCGGCGCGAAGGTGATCGCCGTGTCGGTCGGCACGGCCGCCGCCGACGGCGGGCTGCGCGCGGCGGTGTCCTACGCGCTGAGCAAGGACGCCCTCGTCATCGCACCGTCCGATGTGGACGTGGGCGAGGACGCGATCCCCTACCCCGCCGCGTTCCCGGAGGCGCTGGCGGTCACCGGCATCACCGGCGAGGGCGAGCCGATCCAGCACGCGGCGGGCCCGCCCGCGCTGGTCGCACCGGGCAACGAGGTGGTCGGCATCGCCCCGCGCGGCAGCGGTCAGCTGGTGGCCTCCGGCGGCGGCATCGGGGTCGCGTTCGTCGCGGGCACGGCCGCGCTGGTGCGGGCCTACCACCCGCAGCTGTCCGCGGCCCAGGTGCGAGAGCGCCTGCAGGACACCGCCGATCACCCGCCCGCCGAGCTGCCGGACCCGCAGCGCGGCTACGGCGTGGTCAACCCGGCGTCCGCGGTCACCTCGGTGCTTCCCGCCGAGTCCGGCGAGAAGCCCATGGCCGCCGCCGCTTCACCGGTTCACCTGCCGCCGACGCCGTTCGTCGATCCGCTGCCGCGACTGGTGACGCTGATGGTCACCGGCTCGGTCGGGCTGCTGGCGGTGCTCGGTGCGATCGGCGCGGTGCTGCTGCCGCGAGCCCGCGAGCGGGGCTGGCGGTCGGCGTGGCACGGCGCCCCGAAGAACGGGGGCTAGGCTACGTGCGCGAGCAGAACTCGATCAAGCCCGCTGCGGCGGTGCACATCGGTCGCGAACCGCGAATGGCCCAACCGAAAAGTTCGGACGCGCGCGACTCCGGTGACCGGTCGGCACCGGTCCGGGATCAGGCAGGGGCGCGTTGATGACGTCGGGTGGAGCAGCGGAGGTCTTCGGGCGGGACTCGGAGCTGGCGCAGCTGCGCGGACTCGCCGGTGAGGTGGTGGCCGGGCGCGGCAACGTGCTCTGGCTCGAAGGTGAACCGGGCATCGGCAAGACGGCGCTGCTGCGCGCCCTGCTCGCCGAGGCCGAGCGCCTGGGCTGCGCGGTGCACCACGCCGCGGCCGACCAGCTCTCCCAGCGCTTCCCGCTGCGCGTGCTGCTGGACTGCCTCGCGGTGCACCCGAAGTCCGACGACCCCGAGATCCTCGGGATCCACGAGCGCCTGCGCCTGGCCAGCGACGACCCGGTCCCGGCGATCGCCGAGCAGCTCATCTCCTTGGTCGAGAAGCTGTGCGCGGCGGGCTCCCTGGTGCTGGCCGTGGACGACGTGCAGTGGGCCGACGAGTCCAGCCTGCTGGTGTGGCACCGGCTGAGCCGACTCGCCGAGCACCTGCCGCTGCTGCTGGTGGCGGCGATCCGCCCGTCTGGCAGCCGCACCGAGCTCGGTGTGGTGCGCGGCGAGGACCGCGCTGCGGTGCGGATCTCGGTCCCGCCGCTGGACGAGGCGGCCACGGCGGACCTGGCCGCGCACCTCACCGGCGCCGCCGAGGTCGGGCCCGCGCTGCTGGAGACGCTGGGCCGCGCGGCCGGAAACCCGCGCTACGTGCGGGAGATGGTGCTGGCGCTCGCCCGCGAGAACCACCTCGACGCCGACGGGGCGCGCGCGGAGCTCACCCCGGACATGACCGACGGCGCGCTGCCGCGCTCGCTGGCCGAGGCCATCGCCGCCCGGCTGGGCTTCGTCGGCAGCGACACCATCGGGCTGCTGCGGATGGCGGCGTTGCTGGGCCCCACGTTCTCGGTGACCGATCTGCGCACCGTCTCCGAGCGCCCGGTGGTGGCCTTGGTGGGCTGCGTGGAGGAGGCCCTGACCGCCGGTCTGCTGGTGGAGTCGGGGGCGCGGTTGACCTTCCAGCACGGGCTGATCCGCCAAGCCCTGCACGAGACCACGCCGACCGCGCTGCGGCTGGCGCTGCACCACCAGGCCGCCCGCGCGCTGGCGTCCTCCGGCGCTCCCGTGGAGCGCACCGGTGAGCAGCTGCTGGCATCGATCTCCGTCGACGACGCCGAGATCGACGACTGGGGCCTGGACTGGTTGGTCGACAACAGCCGGATGCTGGCCCACCGCGCGCCGGACTGCGCCGAAGCGCTGCTCGGCAGCGCGATCCCGCTGCTGTCCACGCACGACCCGCGCAGCGAATCACTGCGCACCGCAAGGGTTTTGGCGATGGTGCAGCTGGGACACCCCGAGCAGGCGCGCGAGCTCAGCGAACGCGCGCTCGCCGACACCCACGACCCGTCGTGCGCGGCGGAGCTCAGCTGGTACCTGGCGTGGTCGCTGGCCGTGCTCGGGCTCGACGATCTGGCCACCGAGGTAATCGAGAAGGCGTTGCAGACACCGGGTTTCGACCGACCGTGGCTGGCGCGGATGCACGCGGTGCTCGGGCAGGTCATGCTCTCGCGCGGGCACTTCGAGGCCGCCGACGCGGCGGTGGAGCGCGCGCTGGCCGAAGCCCGCCCCGCTCGCGACGGTTTCGCTCTCGGCCTCGCCCTGCACATCCGCGGAGCCGCGATGGCGCGCCGGTGCGACCTGGCCGAGGCGGTGATCTGCTACGAGCAGGCGGGAGCCGCCCTGGGCGACGCACCGGAGAACACCGATCTGCGGCTGACGGTGCTCGGCAACCGGATGATGCTGCTGTTCGGGCTGGGCCAGGCGGCGGAGGCCGAGGGCGCCTTGCACGAGATGCTGGCCATCGCCGAGCGTTCCGCGACCCCGGCGCGGCTGGCCGCGGTGCGCCTGTCGGCGGCCAACCACTACTACACGATCGGCCGGTGGGAGGACGCGACCGCCGAGCTGGACGCGGCCACCCAGCTCGCCGACCGGCTCGACGAGGCGGGACGCCGCTGGCTGCACGGCCTTTCGGCGCTGCTGGCGGGTCACCGCGACGACAGGTCGACGCTGCTGCGCAGCCTGCAGGCCGCCGGCTGCGAGGAGAACCCGGCCACCCGCTCGGCCGCGGAGTTCCTGCTGCTGGCGGGTGCGATGCGCGCGGAGGCCGAGTCGGATCCGCGGCGCGCCGTGCGGTTGCTGGCGGAGGCGCTGACCGAGGGCAAGCGGTTCGGCACCCGCTACCTGTGGCTGCCGAGCCTGGTGCGGCTGGCGATCGAGACCGGGGAGAACGAGATCGCGGGCCGCGCCACGGATGCGTGCGCCGAGGACGCCGCGGTCGGCGCGGTGCCCAACATCGTCGCCGCCTCGCAGCACTGCCGCGGCCTGCTGGAGCGGGATCCCACGGCGCTGCGGGCCGCGATCGAGCTCTACAGCAAGACCAGCCAGCCGCCCAGGTACGCGCGGGCGCTGGAGGACATGGCGGTGGTGCTGGCCGAGCGCGGCGAGTCCGCGCAGGCGCGCACCGCCTACGGGCGGGCCGTGAAGATCTACCAGAAGCTCGGCGCGACCTGGGACCTGCGGCGCGCGGACGCGCGGATGCGCCCGCACGGCGTGCGGCACGCGCGGGGTCGGCGGCACCGCGCCACCAACGGGTGGGAATCGTTGACGCCGACGGAGCGACAGATCGCCCACCTGGTGGCCGACGGGCTGCCGAACCCGGACATCGCGGCGGCGCTGTTCTCCTCCCGGCGCACGGTGGAGGTCCACGTCTCGCACATCCTGGCCAAGCTCGGGGTGCGCTCGCGCGTGGAGATCGCGGTGGAGGCGACGCGGCACGGCGGCGAGGAGATGCGCAGCGGCTCCAGGTCCGCGTGAGGACTGAATCGGTGCCGCAGCGTCACGATTTCGGCGCGATGATCACGCGTTAGGCCGATCGCGCACGGCACTCAACGCGACCCCGCGCCCCGAGAAGATCACGCCGTGTCACCGATCACAGCGCCGTCATCTTTCGTTCATAGGAGCTTTATTTTTCCGACCGACTGGTTGGTTCGGCACATGGGGACGGAACACGGCAAATCGACCACCGAGGTGCTCATCTGAGCACCGCGCGGGCACCACGTAGAAAAACTACGTGAGCTCCCGGATTTCCCCCGTTCGAGCTAACGGGCAAGCTCATCGCTGCCATCCGGAGATCCCGTTTCCGGTCGTTCTTCTCCCGACTTTTCCGGGGTTTTGTGAACGATTCACCGACGGGGCAGACAACCGAATGAAGAAGCCACATGACGCTAGTCGGAGATCCGCGATCCGCGATCGCATTCGAACGGGCCCACGCCTCCTCCACGAACAGAGGTGGTGAGCACACGATTCGGAACACTGATACGACGTTGAAGTCGCTCTACGACGACTACTACGTGAGATTGCTGTCGTACGTGAACAGAATCCTCTCCGACCCGCACCACGCCGAGGACGTCGTACAGGAGACGATGCTCCGAGCCTGGCAGCACGCGGACACCCTGACACCGGAGCGCGGCTCGGTCTGGGGCTGGCTGACCAGGGTGGCGCACAACATCGCCATCGACCGCATCCGCGCCCGCCGCGCGCGCCCCACCGAGGTCGACGAATCCGCAGGCAGCAGCTCCGCCGACTACGACGCCGACCACGCCGACGCCGTGGTCAACCGGGTCGTGGTGGCCACCATGGTCAACAAGCTGGTGCCCGCGCACCGCTCGGTGCTCTACGAGGTCTACTTCGCCGACCACACCGCGACCAGGGCCGCGAGCTCGCTGGGCATTCCGCCGGGAACGGTGAAATCCCGGCTGCACCACGCGCTGCGGAACCTCAAAACCACCATGGAACCCCGTTCCCGGGATCCTTTTCGCGCCAAATCCTGAGAGCGCTCCCACCGCGGGCGGAAACGTCCCCACGTCCCATTGCGATGCGACAATGCGACGGCGAACGTCCCACCGAGTTCGATTTCGCGGTTTCCTAAACGATTCAAGGGCAGCCGCACGAATTCCTGTGGATGAGACTCGACTCCAATCTATGTGTTTGCGGCGAGGAATCGGGATCGGCTATTCGGCGCAACAACAGGCGGGCGGCAGTGGTGCCGATCTCCGCACTCGGTTGAGCGATCACGGTCAACCGGGGCGAGAACCAATCCGCCCACGGGAAATCGTCGAATCCCACCAGGGCCACATCTTCGGGCACGCGAAGACCGGCCTCGCTGATCGCCCGCATGGCACCGATGGTCATGCTGTTGTTGGCCGCGATAACCGCCGTCGGCGCGTCCGGCCGCGCCAGCAGCCCGGCGGTGACCCGCGTCGCGCGCTCGCTCTCCGAGGCGCCCTCCACCAGCAGCTGCTCGTCGAAGCCGATCCCGTTGCGCGCCAAGCCGTCCCGGTACCCGCGCAGCCGCTCCTCGGTCGTGGTCAGCCCGCCCAGCCCGGAGACCATCGCGATCCGGGTGTGCCCCAGCTCGGCGAGGTGGTCGACCAGCATCGCGGTGGGCTCGGCGTTGTCCGGCCCGACCTGGTCGTAGCGGTCGTCGCTGAGCCGGTCGGTGAGCACGACCGGAACCCGTTGCGCGTCCAGGTATTCCAGCGCGCGCCCCGGTTCGGCCGAGGGCGCCAGGATCACCCCGTCCACCCGGCGCTCGTGCATGCTGCGCGCCACGGTGAGCTCGTGGTCGGGGTCGTCGCGCGGGTCGGCGAGCAGCAGCGTGTAGCCCTGCCGCACCGCCTCTGACTCGATGCCCTGCAGCACCTGGCCGAAGTAGGGGTTGGAGATCGCCGACATCACCACGGCGATGGACCGCGACCCGCCGGTGGCCAGCGAGCGCGCGAGGGTGTTCGGGCTGTACCCGGTCTCGGCTATCGCGGCCTGCACGACCTGCCGGGTCTCCTCGCGCACCGTGCGGGTGCCGTTGATGACGTGCGAGACCGTCGCGGTGGACACTCCCGCGACGCGCGCTACGTCGGCCATGGTCGCCATCGACAAGCACTCCTTCGGGCTCGATCGGGTGATGCGAAGCATACCCGGCAAACGCTTGCGCAAGCGCTTAACTTGGACCTACAGTGCCGATCACTCAAAGCGGAGGCCGCGCCGAGGCGCGCACATCGACCCGCACCGCTGCGGGTCCGGGGAGGACGAGAGCACCCATGACCACATCCAGGGCCCCGGAGACGTCCGCGCCCCCTCGCGCCCGGCGCGGGGCCGTGCTCGGCGCCTCGACCATCGCCGCGCTCGGCGGTCTGCTCTTCGGCTACGACACCGGCGTGATCTCGGCGGCGCTGCTCTACATCGCCCCGGAGTTCTCGCTGTCCGACGGCATGCAGCAGTTCGTGGTCGCGTCCCTGCTGCTCGGCGCGATCGTCGGCTCGATCGGTGCGGGACCCGTGGTCGACCGCATCGGCCGCAAGGTCACCCTGATCGTCCTGTCCGCCGTGTTCTCCGCGGGCGCGCTGCTGTCGGCGCTGGCACCGGACACCACGATCCTGGTCGTGGCGCGGGTCCTGCTGGGCCTGGCCATCGGCGGTTCGTCGCTGGTGGTGCCGACCTACATCGCCGAGATCGCCCCGCCGACGCTGCGCGGCCGGCTGGTGTCGATGAACCAGCTGATGATCACCATCGGCATCTTCGCGTCCTACCTCGTCGGCTACGCCTTCGCCGAGAGCGGCGGCTGGCGCTGGATGGTCGGGCTGGCCGTCGTGCCGTCGCTGGTCATGCTGGCCGGCCTGTTCACGCTGGCCGAGAGTCCGCGCTGGCTGCTCTCGCGCGGCCAGACCGAGGACGCCCGCAAGGCGCTGCTGCGCACCCACTCCGCGGCCGACGCCGACGCCTCGCTGGCGGAGATGTCCGAGGCGATGCGCGAGGAGAGCAAGTTCAGCTACCGGGACCTGCTGAGCCCGAAGCTGCGTCCCGCCGTGCTGCTCGGCTTCGCGGTCGCCGCCACCAACCAGCTGGTCGGCGTCAACGCGGTCATCTACTACGCGCCCACGATCCTCAAGCAGGCCGGGCTCGGCGACTCCGCCGCGATCCTGTCCTCGGTCGGCATCGGCGCCGCCAACATGATCTTCACGATGATCGCGCTGCTGTTCATCGACAAGGTGGGCCGCCGTCCGCTGCTGCTGGGCGGCACGAGCGTGGTCATCCTGGTGCTGTTCGGGCTGGGCGCGCTGTACCTGCTGCCCAGCGTGCACGGGCTGGGACTGCTGCTCACCGGCGGGTTGATGCTCTACGAGGCGGCGTTCGCGGCGAGCCTGGGCCTGGCGATCTGGCTGATCAACAGCGAGGTGTTCCCGACCGCGGTGCGCGGCAAGGCCGCCGGTGTCGGTACGGTGACGCACTGGGGCCTGGACTTCCTGATCTCCATCTCGGTGCTGACGCTGATCAACGCGCTGACCCCGACCGGCCTGTTCTGGATCTACGGCCTGCTGGGCATCCTCGGCCTGGTCTACCTGTGGCGGAACCTGCCGGAGACCAAGAACCGCACGCTGGAGGACATCGAGAGCTCGCTGCGCAAGGGGAAGCAGGCGTGATCCCCCGGCACCGCGACGGCCTGCCCGGCCTGCTCGACCGCGCCCGGGCGCTGGCCTCGACCGGCTCGCGCCGCGTCCTGGGCATCGCTGGCGGGCCCGGTTCCGGGAAGGGGACGTTGGCCGAGAAGCTGGTCGGCGAACTGGGTTCCGCGGCCGTGGTGGTGCCGATGGACGGTTTCCACCTGGCCGAGGCGGAGTTGCGCCGCCTCGGCCGGCGGGACCGCAAGGGCGCCCCGGACACCTTCGACGCGGCCGGCTACGTCGCGCTGCTGCGCCGGATCCGCGAGGGCACCGAGACGGTGTACGCGCCGCGGTTCCACCGCGAGGTCGAGGAGTCCTACGCGGGCGCCATCGCGGTCGACCCCGACGTCCCGCTGGTCATCACCGAGGGCAACTACCTGCTGCTCGACCAGGCTCCCTGGTCCGGGGTCCGGCCCCTGCTCGACGAGTCCTGGTTCCTGCACCAGTCCGACGACGAGCTCGTCTCCCGCCTGGTCGAACGGCACGTCCACCACGGCAAGACCCGCGCCGAGGCCGAGGGCTGGGTCCACCGCAGCGACATGCGCAACGCCCGGCTCATCACCCCCACCAGCACCCGAGCGAACCTCCTGGTCACCGACTTCTAAGGGGCTGTTGCGGAATTACGTTGCTTGGCGGTGCGGGTGGCAGAACCTCAGCGGCCCTCTGGCTCCGGGATCCGAGACTGATGTATGCCAATACACGGCGTGTCGGCTGTCCTCCCCAGAGAACCGCTGAGGACCCGCAGCGGTGCGAGCTGAGTCCCACACCTGGAACAGCGGCTACCGCCGCCCTCTCAAACCGCCCTTGGTGCTGGGCTGAGGGCGGTTGTGATCGAGGGCATCGCTTCGTCGATTGGCACGGGTGGCGAACCCGCGCATACGGTCGGAGGCGGAACCGCACACCTCTAGTTTGAGAGCGAAACCCCATGGCGAAGATCCTGTTCGTGCTCACCGGCGCGGACCACTGGACGCTCAACGACGGCACGAAGCACCCCACGGGGTTCTGGGCCGAGGAGTTCGCGGCACCGTACGAGGCCTTCACCGACGCGGGCCACGAGGTCGTGATCGCCTCCCCGGGCGCGGTGGTACCCCCGGTCGACCGAGGCAGCCTGAGCGCCGACGCCAACGGCGGGCAGGAAGCCGCCGACCGCGTCGCCGCGATCCTGGAGGACGCCACCGAGCTGAAGAACCCGATCGACCTGGCGAAGGTGAACCCGGCCGACTACGACGCGGTGTTCTACCCGGGCGGGCACGGCCCGATGGAGGACCTCGCGGTCAACGCCGACTCCGCTCGCGTCCTCACCGAGACCCTCGACTCAGGCAAGCCCCTGGCGATCGTCTGCCACGCCCCGGCCGCGCTGCTGGCCACCGCCCAGGGCGGCGAGTCGCCGTTCCGGGGTTACTCGGTCACGGCCTTCACCAACTCCGAGGAGATCCAGGCCGGGCTGGCGGACAAGGCCCCATGGCTGCTGCAGGACCGCCTCGGCGAGCTCGGGGTTTCCTTCGACGAGGGCACGCCCTGGTCCCCCAACGTCGTGGTCGACCGCAACCTCTACACGGGCCAGAACCCGGCGTCCTCCGCCCCGCTCGCCCAGCGGGTCCTCAAAGCGCTCTGACCCCAGCAGCTTTCACCTGCCCCGAACGAGACCGGTCCCGACACGACGCGCGTGCCGGGACCGGTCTCGTTCGGGGGTGATCGGGCCGAGGAGGGAAGCGCGGTTGCGCCGGTTGCTCACCCGCTTCGCCGACGAGGTCGACGGATCCGCGGCGCTGTTCGACGCGGCGGGCAAGCCCATCGCGAGCGCACCCGACCGCGCTCTGCCCGAGGCGGTCGTCGACACCGCGCGCCGCGTGCGGCTGGGCTCGTACCGGTCCGTCGTCGAGCGCGACGGTCACGATCAGCTCGCGGCGTTCGCCATCAGCGGCGAACCCGAGGCGCCGACGCTGGCGCTGGCCGGATCGGCGCTCGACCGCTTCACCTCCGAACCGAGGCGCACCGACCCCCTCCGCGTGCTGGCGCTGACCTGGCAGGCCCAGCACGCGCACGAGCGGTCCAGGCGCGTCGAGGCCGCCAACGACCAGGTCGGCGAGGCCGTGTCGCACCTGCTAATGGACGGTGGGCTGGCCACCGCGCACCGCACGGCCGAGGCGCTGCGGGAGCTGGTGGCGAAGGCCAACGCCGACATCGGCCGGATCAGCGCGGGCATCAGCACCGTCCTCCCGCTGCGGGACTGAGGACTGGGCGCGGCGGGCGCTGGCACCGCTGGAGGAGTTCGAACCCGCGCCCCCAGGACCCGTCGCGCGACGACCTGCGCGGCAGCCTCATGTCGTGGCTGACGTTCCACCAGCAGGCCACCCGACACCTCAAGATCCACCGCAACACCCTCAGCGGCCGGGTGCACAAGATCGGTTCGCTGCTGGGCCGCGACCTGCACCGGCTCCCCGACCGGGCGGAGCTGGACCTCGCGCTGCGGCTGCACGCTTCACCGGCGGCGCCCGCCCCTCGGGTGATCTCGACGAGCTGCTGCACCGCGAGGAGGTTCGCCGCTGGGCCGATCGGCTGCTGGCGCCGTTGCGGGATTCGCCGCAACTTCTGGAGACCGTTTGGTCGTGGCTGCTCGCCGATGCCCGGTCGGCCCGTGCGGCCGAGGCCCTCGGCATCTCCAGCCCCGCTCTCCGCAAACGGCTCATCCGCGCCGAGCAACTGCTGGAACGCTCCCTGCTGCACTCGCCGTCGCTGAGCTACGACCTGCACCTCGCCTTCCGCGCGCTCGACGAGATCGGTTGAACCCGAGACGAACCTTGCGCTTCTGAAAGCCCTTTCCTATGCTTCCGAACATTTGGGAAAGCGTTTACCGCAACTCCTCCCGACAGGTCTCCCGAGGGACGAGAAGCGCGACTTTCCCCGATGCGCAGGACGGCTCCATCCAACCGGGGTGTGATGCGACACCCCCGAGAAGATCGGCAGGTCCTCAATGGATTCCAGTCACCGGAGGCACTTCGGTCGGCAGGCACTTCCCGTTCTCGCGATCGCACTGCTGCCGTTGGCGTGGCCGGGGCCGGTATCGGCAGCGGAACCGGTTCCCGACCGGGCAGCAGTCGGCATCCGCCAGGACGGCGGAAACTTCGTGTCCTGGCGCCGGTTCGGCTCCGACCCCGCAACCCTGAGCTTCGACGTCTACCGCGACGACACCAAGGTGACCACGTCGCGCGAAACGAACTTCTTCGACGCTGGGGCCCCACCGCACGCCCGGTACTCGGTGGTCCCGGCCGGGGCCCCAGCGCAGGGCGCGGTACAGGCGCGCACGTCCGCAGACCACCTCGACATCCCACTGCAGATCCCGGAAGGCGGCACCACGCCCACCGGGGAGGGCTACACCTACAGCGCGAACGACGTCAGCGTCGGCGATCTGGACGGCAACGGCCAGTACGAGTACGTGGTGAAGTGGGATCCCTCCAACTCCAAGGACAACTCGCAGGCCGGCTACACCGGCAACACGATCGTCGATGCCTACGAGCTCGACGGGACCCGGTTGTGGCGCATCGATCTCGGCCGCAACATCCGCTCCGGTGCGCACTACACGCAGTTCCAGGTCTACGACTACAACAGCGACGGCAAGGCCGAGGTGGCGATGAAGACCGCCGACGGCACCGTCGACGGTGCCGGAACCGCGATCGGCGACGCCAAGGCCGACTACCGCGACCAGGACGGCTACGTGCTCGGAGGACCGGAGTTCCTGACGGTCTTCGACGGCGCGACCGGCGCTGCCCTGCACACCACCGATTACATCCCGCAGCGCGGCGACCCGAACTCCTGGGGTGACGGCTACGGCAACCGATCCGACCGGTTCCTGGCCGCCACCGCCCAGATCGGAGGCAAGCCCGCGCTGATCCAGGCGCGCGGCTACTACACCCGCACGGTGATCACCGCCTGGGACTTCAGCAGCGGGCAGCTCGCACCGCTGTGGACCTTCGACAGCGACACCGCGGGCGAGCAGTACGCGGGGCAGGGCAACCACAACCTGTCGGTGGCCGATGTGGACGGTGACGGCAACGACGAGATCGTGTACGGCGCGATGGCCCTCGATGATTCCGGGAAACCGTTGTGGAACACCGGTTTCGGCCACGGAGACGCGCTGCACGTCAGCGACTTCGATCCCGGCAGGCCCGGCCAGGAGGTCTTCAAGGTCGACGAGGACGAGACGCAGCCGGGTTCGTGGCTGGCCGATGCCGCGACCGGCGAGATCCTCTGGCAGACGGCTCCCGCCGGCGACAACGGACGCGGCGTGGCGGGCGACATCTGGCCGGACAACCCGGGCGCGGAGTACTGGTCGTCCGCCGAACCGCAGCTGCGCGACAGCGCGGGCAACGAGATCGGAGCGCGGCCGGATTCGATCAACTTCCTGGTGTGGTGGGACGGCGACACCACCCGAGAGCTGCTCGACGACACCCACGTCGACAAGTACTCCCCCGATGGACAGCAGCGGATCCAGGACTTCGAGGGCGTGGCGTCCAACAACGGCACCAAGGCCAACCCCGCGCTGTCGGCGGATCTGATGGGCGACTGACGCGAGGAGGTCGTCTACCGCACCACCGACAGCAGCGCGCTGCGGGTGTTCAGCACGACCGAACCCACGGACGTGTCGCTGCCGTCGCTGATGGAGGACCGCCAGTACAGGCAGGCCGTCGCGTGGCAGAACACCGCCTACAACCAGCCGCCGCACCCGAGCTTCGACCTCAATTCTCAAGCCGGACGCTGACTGGTGCCGGCAAAGAAATTCGTGACCTGATAATTGAACCGGGATAGGCTGGAAAACGTGCACC
The DNA here is from genome assembly GCF_004348435.1 of Saccharopolyspora terrae. Lineage (NCBI taxonomy): Bacteria > Bacillati > Actinomycetota > Actinomycetes > Pseudonocardiales > Pseudonocardiaceae > Saccharopolyspora > Saccharopolyspora terrae. Next base: position 22,408 of record NZ_SMKS01000028.1, read on the forward strand.
CCACTCCGGGGCGCGCGTTTTCCGCTACGCGGACGCGGAACGAAAAAGGGGAAAGACAGCCGAATACGTGAAGGCCGCTCGGCGACAGCAGCCTTGTTCACCGAAGATTCCTCAGCTGGGAAAACGGGAATCCACCGGCGCGCTGGCGGTTTCACGACGACCACCTTCCGGAAATGCTCTTGATCGGTCTAGGGTCCCGATCTGAGAGCGCTCTCATGCAGTGCGTTCGTCGCATTGTCCTTTTCCGGAGGTGCTTGAAACATGACTCCCGTCTCACAACGGCGTGGGCGTCGCCGGTTCCCGTTCTTCGCGGGAATGGCCGCTGTCGCCGCCGTCACCGCCGTCGCGCCCAGTGCGGCGGCGATGCCCGGCGCGATCCACGCTCAACCCGCGAAGCCCGCGGCTCCGGCACCCGGACCCCAGGCATGCGCGGGCACCGACACGCCGGACTTCGGTCCGAACGTGCGGATCTTCGACCCGTCGATGTCGCCGGAGAGCATCCAGCAGCAGCTCGACGACGACTTCAACAACCTCAAGGACACGCTGGCAGACCAGATGTCCGAGGACCGGGTCGCGCACCTGTTCAAGCCGGGTGAGTACGCCGTCAACGACAACGTCGGCTACTACACCTCGGTGGCGGGCCTGGGCAAGAACCCGGGCGACGTCACCATCAACGGCAACATCACGGTCGACGCGTTCAACGAGTCCGACGAGGGCAACGCGACCCAGAACTTCTGGCGCTCGGCGGAGAACATGACCGTCAAGCCCAACGGCGCCAACCGCTGGGGCGTGTCGCAGGCCGCGCCGATGCGTCGCATGGACATCCAGGGCGACCTGGACCTGTACCCGGCGAGCTACGGCTGGGCCAGCGGTGGCTACCTCGCCGACACCAAGGTCTCGGGCACCACGGAGTCCTCGTCGCAGCAGCAGTGGTACACCCGCGACTCGCAGCTGGGCGCCTGGGACGGCGGCGTCTGGAACATGACGTTCTCCGGCGTGCAGGGCGCACCGCCCACCGCGTTCCCGACCCCGCCGCACACCACGCTGGAGTCGACCCCGGTGTCGGCCGACGTGCCGTACCTGTACGTCGACGACGCGGGCAAGTTCCAGGTGTTCCGCCCGGACGTGCGCACCAATGCCACCGGTCCGAGCTGGGCCAACGGTGAGACCCCGGGCAAGTCGGTGCCGATGAGCCAGTTCTACGTGGCCAAGCCGACCGACACCGCCGCGGACATCAACGCCGCCGTGGCCTCGGGTTGCAACCTGTTCTTCACCCCGGGTGTGTACCACCTGGACGACACGATCAAGATCACCAACCCGGACACCATCGTGCTGGGCATCGGTTACCCGACGCTCATGCCCGACACCGGCAAGACGGCGATGGAGGTCGCCGACGTCGACGGCGTGCGCATCAAGGGCGTGCTGTTCGACGCGGGCACCCAGAACTCGCCGAGCCTGCTGACCGTCGGCGAGGAGGGCGCTTCGGCGGACCACTCGCAGAACCCGACGATCATGCAGGACGTGTTCTTCCGGCTGGGCGGCACCGTCGCGGGCAAGGCGACCAACAGCCTGATCGTGAACAGCAAGAACGCGGTCATGGACCACATCTGGGCCTGGCGCGCCGACCACGGCAACGAGGGCTCGTTCGGCTGGGACGTCAACCCGGGCGACACGGGCGTGCTGGTCAACGGTGACGACGTGACGGCCACCGGCCTGTTCGTCGAGCACTACAACAAGTACCAGGTCATCTGGAACGGCAACAACGGCAAGACGATCTTCTTCCAGAACGAGATGCCCTACGACGTTCCGGACCAGGCCTCGTACATGAACGACAACGGCCTGGAGGGCTGGGCCGCCTACAAGGTGGGCGACCAGGTCACCAACCACGAGGCCTGGGGCTTGGGGAGCTACTGCTTCTTCAACACCAACCCCGAGGTGAAGAACCACCACGCCTTCGAGGTCCCGGCGGTGCCGGGCGTGAAGTTCCACAGCATGGCGACGGTCTCGCTCAACGAGAAGGGATCGATCACCCACGTCATCAACGACACGGGTGATGTGACCCCGCCGGCGACCACGCCGTCGAACCTGGCGAACTTCCCGTGATCTGATCACCGGCGATCGGATTCCGGGCGGGGCCACCACGGCCTCGCCCGGACTTCTCGCGTCGGGGCCCGGGAACGGGCGATCTTCGTCCCAGCGGACCAGGCGATTCGGGACAGGGACGGTTCGGACCAGAACTGTCCACTGGTGACCCTCAGGTGGACTCGCGGACGACGAGCTCCGCGGTCAGGGTGATCACCGGTTCGACGGGCTCGCCGGCGATCAGGCGCAGCAGCTGGGCCGCGAGGTGGCGGCCGATGCCGTCGATGGGCTGGCTCACGGTGGTCAGCGGCGGCTCGGTGTAGCGAGCCCTGGTGATGTCGTCGAAACCGACCAGCGCCACGTCGTCCGGAACGCGGAAGCCGTTCTGGCGCAGCACGTGCAGCGCCCCCTCGGCCATCAGGTCGGAGGCGGCGAACACGGCGTCGATCCCGGGTTCCTCGTCCAGCAGCCGCTTCATCGCCGCCTCGCCGGAAGCGCGGGTGAAGTCCCCCGCCGCCACGACCGGCTCCTGCGATCCCCCGACGGCGTCCAGGTACCCGTCGAGGCGGTCCATCCCGGCGATCATGTCCTGCGGTCCGGTGATCGTCGCGATGCGCCTGCGCCCGGAGGCGATCAGGTGCTCCACGGCCGCCCTCGCACCACCCCGGTTGTCCACGCCGACGCTGGGCACCTCGACCGGGCCGAGGACGCGTTCGTTGCTGACCACCGGGATTCCCGACTTCGCCAGCGCCGCCGACAGCGGGTCCGTGCCGTGCAGCGAGGCGAGCATGACGCCGTCGACCCGCCCGGCCACCGCCGAGCGCTCGATCCGGTCGCGACTCGCCTCGGACCCGGCCAGCATCAGCACCAGCTGCTCGTCCTCGTCGTCCAGCTCCTGGCTGACGCCCTGGATGAGCCGGGGGAAGAACTGGTCGTCGGAGAACACGCGCGTGGAGGATTCGGGCAGCACCAGCGCGATCAGACCGGTCCGGTGGGTGACGAGGCTGCGCGCGGCCTGGTTGGGCACGTAGCCGACCTCGGCGATCGCGCGTTCCACCGCTCTCCTGCTGGACGGCGCGACGGGCTGGTCGTTGATCACCCGCGACACCGTCGCGCGGGAGACCCCGGCGCGGGCCGCGACGGTCTCCAGGGTCGGGCGACGATCGCCTCTGGCCATGACCCTTCCCCCTCGGTGGAGCGAGCTGATGGTGAACGGTACCCAGATCGGCCGGGGGCGGTCAGCGAAATCCGGCAATCCACCGGACGTGCGCCGAAAAGTCGCAGAACGCCCGAGAAGTGCGAACTCCGGCGTCGTCGCTGGCGAGAAGCGGACAGCCCGGAACCGGAATGTTGACTTCCGTTCGGGATCGAGAAAGTGTGAAACTTGAGAGCGCTCTCAGATCTTCATTCCTCCTAGTTCGGAGAGTGAAAAACATGACCGCATCCGCAACGAAGCGGCGCTGGCGCCGTGGTGCTCTGGGCCTGCTGACCGCGAGCGCGCTGGCCTCGGCCACCGTCGCCGCCTCGCTCCCGGCCCAGGCAGCACAACCCGCCGAGCCGCACACCGCGAACATCGCACCCGCGGGAACCCCGCCACCAGAGGAGTTCTGGGGTGATGTCGCGAGCATTCCCCCGGCGCAGAACGAGCTCATGGTCAAGGTCATCAACCAGACCAACGGCGAGTACCCCGACGACCAGGTGTACTGGACGTTCAACGGCGAGACGCACTCGATCGCCGAGCAGCCCTACCTGGACATGCCGGCCAACAACTCCGGCCGCATGGAGTTCCACCTCGGCGCCCCGGACAGCCCGCTGACGGACTTCATCGAGTTCACCGTCGGCGAGAACGTCTTCAACGGCAACACCACTCGCGTCGACGCGTTCGGCCTGAAGCTGGCGATGCGGCTGCACGCCGACGACGGGTTCGACGCGGCGTTCGGCGAGGACTACGAGACGTTCCAGGAGAGCCGCGAGGCGACCTTCCAGAAGTTCCGCGAGGAGGTCCCGGAGGAGTTCAAGCACCTGGCCGACGACCCGAACCGGATCATCGCGCCCGGCAGCTCACCGGAGTTCCAGGACGGCGGCGCGCAGGCGAACTACTTCACCGACTACGCGAACTCGGTGGGCGTCAACGAGACGACCAAGAACATCTTCGGTTGCGCCGGAACCCTCGGCGGCGACGCCAACAAGTGCGCCGCGCTCAACCGCCACGTCGCCGACCTGCCGGAGGACCAGCAGCACGACCCGTCGAAGTTCTACCCGACAGGACCGGCGAACTACTACGCCAAGTTCTGGCACGACCACAACATCGACGGGAAGTCCTACGGGTTCCCGTACGACGACGTGGCCGAGCAGGCCTCCTACGTCTCCCACGAAGGCCCGCAGTGGCTCGTGGTGGCCGTGGGCTGGTGAGGTTCCAGCCGAAGCCTCACCGGTGAAGCCCGGGGCGCGGCCGCGCCTCCCGCGCGGCCACGCCCCGGCTCTTTTGCTTGTTCGGGGACCTTTTGCTTAGCGGTGCAGGTAGCAGAACCTGAGCGGCGCTGTGGACTCCGTGCGCCACTCCTGATGTATTCCGCTTACCCCAGGGGTGGACATCGGCGTCGCGGCGTACTCGCCACAGCACCGCTCAGAACCTGCGGCGGTGCGAGCTGAGTCCCGCACCTGAAACCGCGACCAAGGCCGCACTCTTGGCCTAGTCGGTCACGCGGGGTCGTAGGAGTGCTGTTGAGAGTTCGGTGCAGAGTTCGGCGAGGGCCTGGGGTGCGCTGCGGCAGATGTTCGGGAAGGACATGTAGCCGTGCGGCATGCGGACGTAGGTGGTGGTGCGGACCGGGACCCCGGCGGCTCGCAGCGCCTCGCCGTAGCGCAGGCCGTCGTCGCGGATCGGGTCGTGCTCGGCGACCTGGATCAGCGCCGGCGGTAGCCCCTCGTGCGTCGCCGCCTTCAGCGGTGAGACCAGCGGGTTCGCCGGGTTCTGCCCGTCGAGGTAGGTGTCGCGCATCTTCCGCGCCTCGCGGGTGGTGATCACCGGCGCCTCGGCGTTGTCCTCCAGGGACTGGCTGCCCAGCGTCATGTCGGTGGCCGGGTAGATCAGGCCCTGGAAGGCGATCTCCGGGCCGGAGCGGTCCCGCGCGAGCAGGCACATCACGGCCGCGAGGTTGCCGCCCGCGCTGTCGCCCATGACCGCGATCCGGTTCGGTTCGGCACCGAGTTCGGCGGCGCGTCCGGCGACGTCGACGAGCGCGGCGTAGCAGTCCTCCACGGCCACCGGGAACCGGTGGGCGGGCGCGAGCCGGTAGTCCACCGACACCACGACCGCCCCGACCTCCTCGGCGACCCGGCCGCACAACCAGTCCCCCATGTCGAGGTTCCCGCTGACCCAGCCGCCGCCGTGGATGTTGACGATCAGCGGCAGCGGCCCGGTCGCCCGCATCGGCCGGTACACCCGGATCCCGATGCGGCCGTCGGCTCCTTCGGCGGTGAGGTCGCTGGTGATGACGCCGGGAGCGCGAGAGCCCAGCAGGAAGTCGATGACCTTGTTGCGCGGCAAGGTCTTCCGCTGCCGCGCGATCAGCTGCTCGTCGGTCATGCCGGTGACGCTGGGGGCCAGGCTCAGCGCCTTGTCCAGCAACCGGACGCGCAGATCCATCTCCGCCATGCGATTCCTCCCGCGATCAGTGGGTCTTGGTGGTGGCGCGCTGCTGCGCTTCGAGCGCTTCGGCTTCCTCGCCGCCGATGGCCTCGCCGCGAGCGACGAGCCCGGCCACCTCCGACAGCGGGATCTGCTTGAGCAGCAGCGAGAGCAGGAACGCGATGGCCATGAACGGCACCAGGTACCAGAACACGGGTGCCAGTGCATCAGCGTAGGCGGCGACGATCGCGTCCCGCACGGGTTCGGGCAGCTGCTGCAGCATGTTCGGCGACAGCGACACCGCGGACTGCTCGGCCTGCTGCGCGGACGCACCGGCACCGGCGAAGATCTCGGTGAGGTTCTCGGCCAGCCTGGTGGAGAAGATCGTGCCGAACACCGCGACGCCCAGCGCGCCGCCGACCTCGCGGAAGTAGTTGTTGGTGCTGGTCGCGGTGCCGAGAAGCGCCGGGTCGACGGAGTTCTGCACCACCAGCACCACGACCTGCATGATCAGGCCGAGGCCGGCGCCGAAGACGAACAGGAACACGCACAGCAGCCACACCGGCGTGTCGGCCGACAGCGTGGTCATGGCGAGCATCCCGCCCGCGGTGATGAGCGTGCCCAGGATCGGGAACACCTTGTAGCGGCCGGTCTTGGTGATCATCGCACCGGAGGTGATGGAGGTCAGCATCAGTCCGGCCATCATCGGCAGCATCGCCATGCCCGACACCGCCGCCGAGGTCCCGGTGGACATCTGCAGGAAGGTGGGCAGGAAGCCCAGCGCGGCGAACATGCCCAGCCCGAGCACCAACCCGATGCTGGTGGCGTTGACGAAGATGGGGTTGCGGAACAGCGACAGCGGGATGACCGGGTCGCTCGCCCGGGACTCGACCAGCACGAACAGCGCCGCAGCGATGACCAGACCCGCTGCCCACAGCCAGGTTTCGGGCGCGCTCCAGCCGTGCGCGGAGTCGCCGCCGAAGTCGGTGAAGAAGATCAGGCTCGTGGTGGCCAGCGCCAGCAGCACCACGCCGGGGATGTCCAGCGGCTTGGTGGCCTTCTTGCTGGGCAGGGTCAGCGCGAAGTAGGTGATGGCGAACGCGGCGATGCCGATCGGGATGTTGATGTAGAACGCCCAGTGCCAGGACAGGTGGTCGACGAAGAACCCGCCGAGCAGCGGGCCGCCGACCGCGGCGAGGCCGAAGATGCCGCCGAGCGGCCCGAGGTACTTGCCGCGCTCGCTGGCGGGCACGATGTCGGCGATGATCGCCTGCGAGAGGATCATCAGGCCACCGCCGCCGAGGCCCTGCGCGGCGCGGAAGATCACGAAGGTCCAGAAGTCACCGGCCACGGCGCACCCGACCGAGGCGAGCGTGAACAGCGCGATCGCGATCAGGAACAGCTTGCGCCTGCCGAGCACGTCGCCGAACTTGCCGTAGATCGGCATGACGATGGTGGTGGCCAGCAGGTAGGCGGTGGTGATCCACGCCTGGTGCGCGACGCCGCCGAGGTCGCCGACGATGGTGGGCATCGCGGTGGACACGATGGTCTGGTCGAGGCTGGCCAGCAGCATGCCCGCGATCAGCGCGCTGAAGATGATCCAGATCCGCCGCTTGGTGAGCAGTAACGTGGGTTCGGTTTCGGTCATCGGGTCCCTCCGGTGAGCGTGGCGGCGAACACCTCGCGAGCGGCCACCAAGCGGCGTTGCATGAGCGTCTTCAGCGGCTCGGAGTTGGCTGGTTCGAGGAACTGCCCCATGCAGGCGCCCGCGAGCGCGCAGACCACCTGGACGGCGACGGAGGCCCGGAGGTCTCCTTCGGGGAGCCCTTCCCTGACTCGCACCAGTTCGACATCGGCGCGTTCGCGCGTCTGGACGTGCTCGATAACCCGCGACAGCAGCCGGGGTTCGCGGTCCATGGCCGCGACCAGGTCCGCGACGTGCTCGGGCGTGAGCCCGACCTCGGTCCAGCGGTCGACCAGGAGCGCGGCGTAGTCGTCGAGCAGGCTCGCCGAGACCCCCGGTTCGTCCGGGTCGCCGCCGGAGGTGAACCGTTCCTCGATCTCGTGCTGGTCCCACAGCGTGGTGAACCCCAGTACCGCGTCCTCCTTGGACGCGAAGTAGTTGAAGAAGGTGCGCCTGGAGATGCCCGCCTCGTCGCAGACCTCGTCCACGGTGAAGCCGGACAGCCCGTCCTCGGCCGTGCGGCGACGCGCTGCGGCGGTCAGCCGGTGAGCCGTGCGGACCCGACGCGTCAGAGCAGGAGTTGCACCATCAACCACGGAGTGCATTATTGCACTCTGCGTTCCATAGTGCAGAAGGGGCGGCCTGGGGTACAACTGGCGCCATGGTGGACGCCATCGGCACCGGTCTGGGCAGCCTCGGATACCGGTTCAACATGATCGCTCGGCAAGCGCGGGCGAACTTCGAGCAACGGCTCGGCGAGGCCGGGGCGAGCTTCGCGACGTGGACGATCCTGGAGGCGCTCACCGTGCACGGGCCGATGATCCAGCGGGACCTGGCCGGATCGCTGCACGTCAGCGGCCAGACGCTGGCCCGCCAGGTGGACCGGCTGGTCGAGACGGGCTGGCTGGAGCGCGGCGAGGCCGAGGGCGACCGCCGCGCGGTGCGCCTGCACCTCACCGACGCCGGTCGCGCCGCCCACCGCCGCCTCCAGCAGGCGTCGCGGAAGGCCAACGAGCAGCTGGTCGCGGGCCTGTCACCCGAGGAGGTCGACGGCCTCAGCGAGCTGCTCACCCGGCTCTCCCGGAACTTCGGGTGACACCGTTGACCTCCACCTCGCTGGAAGTGTGAGGCTGTGACCATGACCGATCCCTGGGACGTCGAGTCGCTCGACCTCGACGCGTACCTGGCCCGCACCGGGCAGCAGGCGGCACCGCCGTCAGCCGAGGCGCTCACCGCGTTGCACGAGGCGCACGTGCGCACGATCCCCTTCGAGAACGTCGATCCGGCGCTCGGGCGCACACCGCGCCTCGACCTGGAATCGATCACGGCGAAGCTGGTGCGCAGGCAGCGCGGCGGGTACTGCTTCGAGCACTCCCTGCTGTTCGCCGCCGTCCTGGAACACCTCGGCTACGAGGTGTCCCGCCGGGCCGCGAGGGTCCAGCCGCACCGCAACGGCCCGCGAACCCACATGAACCTCGTCGTCACCGTCGACGGCGACGAGCTCCTGGCCGACGTCGGCTTCGGCGCGGGAGTGCTGCGCCCGATGAGGCTGGCCGACGGCGCGGTGGTCGACCAGGCCGGCTGGAACCACCGGCTGACCCGCGACGGTCGACTGTGGACGCTGGAGAAGCAGACCGCCGAGGGCTGGGAACCGCTGCACGCCTTCGACGACCAGCCGCAACGGCTCATCGACTACGAGGTCTACAACCACTACACCGCCACGCACCCGGACTCGCCGTTCACCGGCAGGCTCGTCGTGATGCGGCTCGACGAGGGCATCAGCCGCAAGCTCATCGGCGACACCCTCGTCGTCGAACGACCCGACGGCTCGCAGGAGACGACACCGGTCGACGACCGGGCGGAAGCCCTCCGCTCGCTCGACGTCGTGCTCACCGACGACGAACTGACCGGCCTCTAGACCAGCTCCTCCAGGTCGGCGGCGATCTGGGACAGCGGTGGCAGCGCCAGGACTCGGCGCTGCACCCCTCGGGCGGCGCTGCGGAACGACGGCTCCTCCAGGACCCGCGACACCGCCTCGTGCAGCAGCGGGACGGTCACGTCCTCGATGGTGAACGCCAGCCCCGCGCCGATCTCGGTGATGCGGGCGGCGTTGCTGGGCTGCTCGGCGAACATCGGCAGCCCCACCATCGGCACCCCGGCGTAGAGCGATTCGCGGGTGCTGTTGAAACCGCAGTGGGTGATGAACGCGTCGCAGGCGGGCAGCACCGCCTGCTGCTGGACGAACGAGGTCAGGTGCACGTTCTCCGCGCGCACCCCGGTCCACTCCCCCGGGTCGCGGTGAGCGCCGAGCGCGACGACACCCGTGACCGGGAGCTTGCCGAGCGTTTCGATGATCGTGTCGAGCAGCTGGGGACGTTCGCCGAGCATCATCGGCGCGTTGGACCCGAGGCTGGCCAGCACCAGCGGGCGGTCCGGGAGGTCGGCGACGGCCGGGTCGAGCCGCTGCTCGTCACCGGCGGGAACCCGGTAGTGGTGCGCGGATTCCAGGCGCGCGTGCTCGGCGTAGAAGCTCTCCGGAACGACTCCGGCGCGGAAGGTCCGCATCGGCTGCCACGGGTCCTCGATCGGGCCGAGCCCGAAGTGCGCGCGACCGGCGTTGATCTCGGCGGTCACGGCCGGGTCGGAGTACGGGGCGTTCGGGCTGATGTCGAGCACGGCGCTCGGGATGCCCCACTTCTCAGCCGCGTAGTAGCCGCCGAACTCGGTGCCCTCGCGGACGATGAGGTCGGGCACCTCGCCGGTCTCGATCAGCCGCTCGCCGAGGTTGCGCCCGAGCAGGCGGACGAAGCTCTGGCTGAACATCTCCCCGGTGACGCCGATGGTCGCGGTGCCGCGCCGCTTGGCGACCTCGTCGAAGTCGGTGGCCAGGCCGTGCTTCGCCGGGTCGGCCGCGATGTCGCGCATGGTCAGCAGGCCGGGCAGGACGAGGGGGCGCAAGCCCGCTTCCTCCACGGTCGCGGCCATGTCCTCGCTGGTGGCGACGCGGACGTCGTGACCGGCGCCCGCGAGCTGGCGACCGACCGGCAGCAGCAGCGGGACGAGGTGGGAGTAGACGGGCATGGCGGTCAGGACGATGCGCAATTCAATCCCATTCGACGGGGGTGGCGGAAACTAGACAGCATGCTGGCTAGTTGCGACGGTACACCCGGTTCGTCACCGCTCGTGACGGGGAACCACCGCGTACACGGCCAGGTCCTTCGGCGTCCCCTTCGCCCGAAAACGACGGCTGCGCGCCACGTACCGCGCGCGGTCGGCGGCCTCCAGGACCTGCTCGGTGACCAGCACTTCCCCGCCGTTGGCGGCGTCGGCCACGCGCGCGGCGATGTTGACGTCGACCCCGATGTAGTCCTTGCCGACCTTGCGCGGCCAACCGCGGTGCAGGCCCACGCGCAGCGACGGGCGGTAGCCGTCGTGGTTGAGCGCGCTGACCGCCGACCCCAGCGCAGCGGCGGCCTCGATCGCCTTGTCGACGTCGGAGAAGGCCACCATCACGCCGTCGCCGAGCGACTTCACCACCACGCCGCCGCACCCGCCGACGACCTCGCGGCTGACGCCGAAGAACTCCCGCAGCAACCGCAGGACCTGGTCGTCACCGGCGCGCAACGCCCAGGTGGAGAAGCCCACGAGGTCGGTGAACATGATCGTCACGGCACCGTCGGCGGCACCACGGCTGGTCAGCGCCTGCCACGCCTGCACGGTCACCAGGCCGAGCTCGCGCACCGCGCTCGGCTGATCGCCCGCGACCTGCATCATCAGCCGCGCCACGCGGTCGGAGGGCTTGCCCGATTCGGAGAACGCGAGCTCACCGGCCCCGGGCAGCATCCGCCGGACCCCGCGCAGCGTTCCGACCACCCGCCGGCTCTGGTTGATCTGCCGCGCTCGATCCCCGGCACGACCCCAGAACCCCGCGGGCCGCGACTCACCGACCATCACGCACCACCCCTCGCACCGACCCGGACCACCGACAACCTACTCCGAGGTAGGTTTCAGCCGACCCCGAGGTGCAGCGCAGATCACCCGGAATCACCCCCCGAAGATCCTTGCGCTGGCTAGAAAGCCCGGAACCTCCACACAGCCCGTCCCCCGCGCGCGAAGTCCCGGATTTCAGTGGAAGTCCGAACCCCGATTTCAGTGGAAATCCGCGTCCCGAGTTCCACTGAAATCCTGTCCCCCGGGGCGCCTCCCCAGGTCACGGCATCGGGCCGAGTTGACATGCAAGTCGTTGCTTGCCTATCGTCGCGGGTGTGGATGACGCCGTGTTCAAGGCGCTGGCCGATGGCACGCGGCGGGCGATCCTCGACGAGCTGACCGAGCAGAACGGGCAGACACTGTTCGAGATCTGCGCACGACTGGCCACCAAGCACGGGCTCGCCTCGTCACGGCAGGCGATCTCGCAGCACCTCGAAGCCCTGGAGGCAGCGGGGCTGGTCCGGGCGAGCCGTGAAGGCCGGTACAAGTTCCACCACATCGACACCGCGCCGCTCGAACCGATCGTCGAGCGGTGGCTGAGGAAAGGCCGGGAGCATGAGGATCAACCTGCACAGCATGATGGTCGATGACCAGGACAAGGCGCTGCGGTTCTACACCGAGATGCTCGGTTTCGAGGTCAAGCACGACATCCCGATGGGCGAGTTCCGCTGGATCACCCTCGTCTCGCCCGAGGAGCCCCACGGCACCGAACTCGTGCTCGAGCCCGACCAGCACCCGGCGGCCAAGCCCTTCAAGCAGGCGCTGGTGGCCGACGGGATCCCCTTCACCTCGTTCGCGGTCGAGGACGTCCAGGCCGAGTACGAGCGCCTCACGGCCCAGGGCGTGCGCTTCACCCAGCAGCCCACCGACATGGGACCGGTCACCACGGCAGTCCTCGACGACACCTGCGGAAACCTCATCCAGATCGCCCACGAGAAGGCCTGACCAGGGCGCCCGTTCGAATTTCGCGCGAAGTTCGAACGGGCCGGAACGGCTCAGGTCGTTCGGTTGAGGGCTTGGTCGAGGTCTTGCCAGAGGTCTTCCGGGGATTCGAGGCCGACTGACAGGCGGAGCAGGGTGTCCGGGATGCCGCCCGCCGCGCGGTCCTGCGGGGCGACGATGTGGTGCGACAGCGATGCCGGGTGTTGCAGCAGCGTGTCCGTGCTGCCGAGGCTGACCGCCGGGGTGATCAGGCGAACGGCGGAAACCACCTCGTGCGGCGGATTTTCCGCCTCGAACGAGAGCATCGCGCCGCCGGTGGCGAGCTGGCCGAGCTTGCTCGGGTCCGGGTAGTGCACGGCGCTGACCTTCGGGTGCGCGAGCAGCCGCTCCGCGAGAACCGCTGCGGTGGCCGACGAGCGCTCCATGCGGACCGGCAGCGTGGCCAGGCCGCGCTGCAGGAGGTATGCGGCCGAGGGGTGCAGCACTCCGCCCGTGGCGATGCGAACCTGGCGCAGCCGCTGGGCGAAGTCCTCCGCGCAGGTCACCACACCGCCCATGGCGTCCCCGTGCCCGCCGAGGAACTTCGTCGCGCTGTGCAGGACCGCGGCGGCGCCGAAGTCGGTGGGCCGCTGCAGAGCCGGCGTGGCGAAGGTGTTGTCGACGAGCACCGGAACGCCGCCCGCGGCGTCCACGACGGCGCGGATGTCGATCTCCGCGAGCGTCGGGTTGGCCGGGCTCTCGATGATGACGAGCCCGGTCTCCGGCCCGACGGCGGCACCGACATCGGCCGGGTCCGCCCAGGTGAGCTGGTTGCCCAGCAGCCCGGAGGCGATGAGGTGGTCGCTGGTGCCGTAGAGCGGCCTGACCGCCACGACGTGCGGACGGCCTGCGGCGACGGTGGCGAGCAGGCACGCCGACAGCGCCGCCATGCCCGAGCCGAAGGCGACACCGGACTCGCAACCTTCGAGCTCGGCGATCGCTCCTTCGAACCGGGCGACCGTCGGGTTGCCGAGCCGGGCGTAGATCGGCGTGCCCGTCACCTGGGCTCCGGTGGTCATCACGTCGAGGCGCTCGGCCTCGTCCCTGCTGTCCCGGCTGGGATAGGTCGTCGAGAGGTCCAGCGGAACGGCGTGCAAGCCCTGGTCGGTGAGGTCGTCGCGGCCTGCGTGCACGGCACGGGTCCAAAACGTCTGTTCGGTCACCACCCGAGGATCAGCGGTCCTCCGGCGCCGCGGTCGGATCTCCGGACGAACGTCGGCCGATGGTGGTGTTGATCCGCGTTGGTCCGGCCGCACCGGCCTGGGAGCGCGTTCGTCCGGCGATCGTCCGGTCAGCCTTCGGCGCCCGGCGGCATGAGCGGGCCACCGCGCCACTGGTGGAAGATCAAGTGGGTGTGCACCATGACGACCTCGTCGCGCGCGGTGAGCTCGTCCAGCACCAGCCTCTGCAGGTCGCCGGCGTCGACGACGGTCACGTGGATGAGGAAGTCGTCAGGGCCGGTCAGGTGGTAGAGGTGCCGCGTCTCGGGCTGGGCGAGGACGTGCTGCACGAACGGGTCCACGAGCGGACGCCGGTGCGGGTGCACGCGCACCGCCAGCATCGCTTCCAGCGGACGGCCGACCGCGCTCGGTTCGATCCGCACCGCCGATCCGCACATCACGCCCGCGTCCCGGAGGCGCGCCAGCCGGTCCGAGCACGTCGAGGTCGCGATGCCCGCTCTCGCCGCCAGCTCGCGGTTGGTCATCCGGGCGTCCTCCTGCAACGCCCGCAGCAACCGCATGTCCACGACGTCCAGTTCCACCTGTGCAGCCACGGGCCGCAGAGTACGGGGCATGAGGATTTTGACGGTTTCTTGATGGCTGATCGCCGGCCACGGACCTAGCATCTGGGCATCGGCCCTTCGGCCGTGGTGTGCCGGGAAGTCTGGTCGGCGTCGTCATGGTGCACGCCGTTCGGACTGGGGTGATGATGGTGACCGGCAACGACGTTCAGGTGCTCGAACTCGCGCAGGTCGACGCGAGCATGCTCGGACTGGTGGGCGGCAAGGCCGCCGGGCTCGGTGAACTCATCGGAGCCGGGTTCCGGGTCCCCGAGGGTTTCTGCCTGACGACCCGGGCGCACGTGACCGGCGAGATCCCCGAGCAGGAGGTCCTCGACGCCTACCGGCGGCTCGGGGCCGGTCGGGTGGCCGTGCGGTCGAGCGCGACCGCGGAGGACCTGCCAGATGCGAGCTTCGCCGGGCAGCAGGACACGTTCCTCAACGTCAGCGGTGAGCAGGAACTGCTGTCGGCGATCCGCCGCTGCTGGGACTCGCTGCACTCCGACCGGGCCGTCGCCTACCGCGACGCCAACGAGATCGGCACCGACGTGCACATGGCCGTCGTGGTGCAGCGGATGGTCGACGCGAAGGCCGCCGGGGTGCTGTTCACCGCGAACCCGCTGACCGGGACGCGCGCGGAGATGGTCGTCGACGCCGCGCCCGGCCTGGGTGACGTGGTCGTGGACGGTTCGGTCATCGCCGACCACTACGTCCTCGACGGAACCCCGCCGCGCACCGACGGGTGCCTGGACCGCGGCCAGCTCGACGCGCTGCGCGACGCGGGCGCTCGGTGCAGGAGAGCTTCGGCTCGCCCCAGGACATCGAGTGGGCCCTCGACCGGGACGGCGAGCTGTGGCTGTTGCAGTCCCGGGCCATCACGACGCTCTTCCCGCTCCCGCCCCGGACCGACGACCTGCGGGTCTACTTCGAGATGGGGCACATGCAGGGGATGCTGCGTCCCTTCACCCCGGCCGGCATGTCGGCGATGACGCACGGCGCGAAGCTGTGGATGGACTCCGCGGGCCTGTCCGGTGGCGCGTTCGGCGATGCGATGGGCATCGTCCCCGTGGGCGGACGGCTGTTCATGGACTTCTCGGACCTGCTGCGCAACAAGCGGTTCCGCTCCCGGTTGCCGCAGATGATGGAGGTCTACGGCCCGCGCAACGTCGAGATCGTGCAGCGGCTGCTCACCGATCCGCGGTTCGCGCCTACCACCGGCGGGCTGCCCTTCCCGGTCGCGCCGCTGCTGAAGAAGAGCCTCGTGGTCGTGCCGAAGGCGAAGTTCGAGCTCATCCGAACGCTGATCAACCCCGACGCCGCGCGCGAGCGCGCCTTCCGCGCTACCGAGAAGCTCAAGCGCCAGGCGAGGGCTCCGGAGTTCGCCAACTCGCAGCAGCGCCTGCGCTTCGCCGAAGAGGTGCAGCGGGACTTCATGACCGCCTCGGAGGTGATCTGGCCGCTGTTCATCGGCATCCTCCTCGGTCAGCTGCCGAAGTCGCTGCTCAAGGGCGTCGCCACGACGAGCGAGCTGGACACCGTCCTCGGCGGGCTGCCGCACAACGTCACCACCGAGATGGACCTCGCGCTGTGGCGGCTGACCACCGGTCTCGACGACGAGGCGCGGGAACTCCTGCGCAGCACGCCACCGGCCGAGCTCACCGACCGCTACCGGGCCGGCGAGCTGCCCGACATCGGGCTGGACGACTTCCTCGCCCGCTACGGCCACCGCGCACCGGCGGAGGTCGACGTCGGGATGCCGCGCTGGTCGGAGGACCCGGCGCAGATCTTCGCCACCATCGCCGGATACCTGCGGATCACCGATCCCGAGCAGGCACCGGACCGGCGGTTCGAGAAGTCCGCGGCCCGCGCTGAGGCCATGATCGACGAGCTGTTCCAGCGCGCCCGCCGCGAGCGCCCGGTCCGCGCCCACCTCGCCCGCTTCCTCATGCGCCGCGCCCGCAAGCTCACCGGGCTGCGCGAGCTGGGCAAGTTCGCGTGGCTGTACTCGTTGCAGGCGGTGCGCGACCAGCTGCTGCGCATCGGCGACGACCTCAGCCGGCGCGGTCTGCTGGCACGGCCCGGCGACGTGCTGTTCCTGGAGCTCGACGAGATCCGCGCCGCGGTGGGCGGGTCCGATCAGAGCGCCCTCGCCGCGGAGCGGAAAGCCCGCTACGACAGGGAGGTTCGCCGCCGCGCGGTTCCGATCGCGGTGCTCTCCGACGGCACGGACCTGGAGGCCACGGCACCGCCCGCACCGGCCGCCGACGGTGCGCTGGTCGGGCTGGGAGCCTCTCCCGGCAAGGTCACCGGGCCCGCTCGCGTGGTGCACGACCCGGCGACCGCGCGGATCGAGCCCGGCGAGATCCTGGTGGCCACCACCACCGACCCCGGATGGACGCCGTTGTTCATGACGGCGGCCGGCCTGGTCACCGAAACCGGTTCGCCGATGGCGCACGGCCCGACCGTGGCCCGCGAGTACGGCATCCCGGCGGTGATCTGCGTCCGCGATGCCACCACGGAGATCACCACGGGCCAGATCATCACCGTGGACGCGACCTCGGGAACCGTCACACCGGGATGATCCGGTTCGCACGAGCGCGAAAGTCGTTGCCGCACCAGCAGCACTGCTGACGCCGGAGGACTGTGGACGTCGCAGACCTCGATCTTCCCGGAGAACGAGGCCGGCGTCGCCGGTGCACCGCGCCGCCGGGTTCCGCGTGGTCGGAACCCGGGAGCGCATCGCCTTGCACCACGGGGTCTGGCGCGACACCGTCCCGCTGGAACGCCGCCGCGCCGGCTGATCAGGCCGCGCCTTCGGCCTCCAGGGGGAGCTCGACCTCGCTCGGGGTGAGCTGGACGTACACCGTGCCGCCCTCGACGAGGACCTGGTGGGTGCGCAGCGCCCGCTTGGCCGGCGGGCAGGTGGGCGCGCCGCTGCGCAGGTCGAAGAACGCCGCGTGCAGCGGACATTCGACGAAGCAGCCTTCGAGGAAGCCGGCGGACAACGACGCGTCCTGGTGGGTGCAGGTGTCGTCGACCGCGTAGAACACGCCGTCGGCGTTGAACACGGCGATCGGGACGTCGGCGACGAACCGGGTCGACTCGCCCGGGGCGAGCTCGTCGGCGCGGCAGACAGCGAACATCGAACCTCCTGTGTTGCGCATTAGAGAACTTGTTACGCCATGCGCAACAGAGTGAAGGTCGTTTCCGAGGCGCGTCAAGACGTCGAAGGAGTCGATTTCCCGATGGATTTCCCTGTTAACACACGACATCGTCGATTTACCCGACGCGGCGACGACTACCTCGCGGTAACCCGCTCGGACGTCTTGACAGCGCCCGATCCTCGCCCGCATCGTGTTGTCGATCGAGCAACGCAGTGCTCATCGCGCAACAACTTCACACCCTTGCGGAACGAGCCGAAAGGCACCCCGAGATGACCGCTGCGGAGTTGCCGCACAGCCTGCTGGCCACTCTCCCCGGCCACCACTACACCGATCCGTCGATCTTCGCCCTCGAGCAGTCGCGGATCTTCGAAGCCGGTTGGTTCTGCGCGGTGCGCAGCGCCGATCTCGCAGAACCCGGCGCCTTCCAGACCGTGCAGGTCGGGCGGGAGAGCGTGCTCATCGCCCGCGACCGCAGGGGAAACCTCAACGCCTTCCTCAACGTGTGCCGGCACCGGGGCGCCCGGTTGTGCACCGAGGAGACCGGACAGGTGCAGCGGTCGCTGCAATGCCCGTACCACGCCTGGACCTACGGCCTGGACGGCAAGCTGATCGCGGCGCCCAACCTCGGCGGCATGCCCGACATCGACCCCGAGGAGTACGGCCTCAACCGCGTCCACCTGCGCGAATGGCTCGGCTACGCCTGGGTCTGCCTCGCCGAGGAGCCGCCGTCCTTCGACGACACGGTGATCGCCGACGTCGCCCAGCGCCTCGGCGACGCCGGCGAGCTCGACGCCTACGACATCGCCGCGCTCGAACTCGGCGAGCGGATCCGCTACGACGTCAAGGCGAACTGGAAGCAGATCATCGAGAACTTCATGGAGTGCTACCACTGCGCCACGATCCACCCGGAGCTCACCGAGGTGCTCCCGGAGTTCGCCGACGGGTTCGCCGCCCAGTACTACGTCGGGCACGGAGCCGAATTCGGCGATGACGTGCGGGGTTTCACCGTCGACGGCGGTGACGGCGTGCAGCGCTTGCCGGGCGTGGCCGAGCACCAGGACCGGCGCTACTACGCGATCACCGTGCGCCCGCAGGTGTTCATCAACCTGGTCCCCGACCACGTGATCATCCACCGGATGTTCCCGCTCACCGCGGAGCGGACCCTCGTGGACTGCGACTGGCTGTACCTGCCGGACGTCATCGCCTCCGGCCAGGACCTGTCGCGGTCGGTGGAGCTGTTCCACCGGGTCAACCAGCAGGACTTCGACGCCTGCGAGCGCTGCCAGCTGGCCATGGACTCCCGCTCCTACGCCTCCGGCGGCGTGCTGGTGCCCAGCGAGCACCACATCGCCGAGTTCCACGACTGGGTCCGCGAACGGCTCGCCGGGTGACGACCTCCACGCTCAGCGGGCGGGCTCAGGGGTGCGCGTTCAGCAGGAGGTAGCGGACCGCGATGCCGCCGACTCCCAGGCTGATGCCGACGAAGATCAGGCCCGGGCTGGCCGCGAGCAGCCCGGTCAGGAACACCAGCGCACCGAGCACCGCGACCGCGATCGCCGCCCACCGCCGACGACTGGTGGCGCGGTCCGGCGGTGGGTGCTTCACCGACTCCGCGAACCGGGGATCGTTCTCCTCGAACCACCGCTCGATCTCCTGGAGCCTCCGACGCTCGTACCGGCTCAACATCACATCTTCCCGGCTCACGCGCAGGGTGCGATATCCAACAACATAGACCTCCCGCTCACCCTCTGTGAAGGTCGCGAAACGCCTGATCATGCCGATTTCTGGCATATTGAAGACGTGGTCGCGCTATTGTGGCTCATCGCCGGTGTTGTGCTGGTCGCGGCCGAGGTCATCTCGGGTGAACTCGTGCTGCTGATGCTCGGCGTCGCCGCGCTGGGAGCTGCCGGAGCCGCCGCGCTGGGCGCGCCGCTCGCCGTTGACGCCGCGGTGTTCGCCGCGCTGAGCCTGGGCCTGGTCGTCCTCGCGCGTCCGGCGCTGAAGCGGCGGCTGATGCGGGGCATCGAGTTCCGCACCAACACCGAAGCCCTGATCGGCAAGAAGGCGTTCGTCGAGACCACCGTGAACTCCGTCGGTGGCCTGGTGCTGATCGACGGGCAGAGCTGGTCGGCGCGGCCGCTGGACGAGAACGAGGTGCATCGAGCGGGCGAGACGGTGACGGTCATGGACATCTCCGGAGCGACCGCCGTCGTTTCGGGCGAACTGTGAGGAGGACGCCATGGACCCGACCGCACTGATCGTGCTGGCCGTCATCATCCTGCTGGTCGTCGTGCTCGTGGCCAAGACCGTGCTGCTGGTGCCGCAGGCGACCGCATCGGTGATCGAGCGGCTCGGCCGCTACCGGTCCGTCGCGCAGCCGGGGCTCAACCTGCTGGTGCCGTTCTTCGACCGGGTCCGCGCCCGCGTCGACCTGCGCGAGCAGGTCGTCTCCTTTCCCCCGCAGCCGGTCATCACCCAGGACAACCTGACCGTGTCCATCGATACCGTCGTCTACTTCCAGGTCACCGACGCGCGCTCGGCGGTCTACGAGATCTCCAACTACATCACCGGCGTCGAGCAGCTCACCACCACGACGCTGCGCAACGTCGTCGGCGGCATGAGCCTGGAGGAGACGCTGACCTCGCGCGATGCGATCAACACTCAGCTGCGCGGGGTGCTGGACAAGGAGACGGGCCGGTGGGGCATCCGCGTCGCGCGCGTGGAGCTCAAGGCCATCGACCCGCCACCGTCCATCCAGGACTCGATGGAGAAGCAGATGCGCGCCGACCGGGAGAAGCGGGCGATGATCCTCAACGCCGAGGGCACCCGCGAATCGGCCATCAAGACCGCCGAAGGCCAGAAGCAGGCGGCGATCCTGGCCGCGGAAGGCCAGAAGCAGGCCGCCATCCTCACCGCGGAAGCCGACCGGCAGTCCAGCATCCTGCGCGCCCAGGGCGACCGCGCGAGCCAGTACCTCAAGTCGCAGGGGCAGGCCAAGGCCATCGAGAAGGTCTTCGCGGCGGTCAAGCGCGCCAAGCCCACTCCGGAACTGCTCGCGTACCAGTACCTGCAGACGCTGCCGAAGATGGCCGAGGGCGACGCCAACAAGGTGTGGGTCGTGCCCAGCGAGTTCGGCAAGTCGCTGGAGGGCTTCGCCCGGAGCCTGGGCAAGGCCGACGAGGAAGGCGTCTTCCGCTACGAACCGCCGGAGCAGGCCGAGGACGCTCCCCCGGCCGAAACCGTGGAGGACGCGGTGCAGGCGTGGTTCGACACCTCCACCAACCCCGAGGTCGCCGAGGCGGTCCGCGCAGCCGAAGCGGTCGCGCGCAAGGAGGTCCCCGCCCCCGGCGAGTTCGGCACTCAGGTCCCCGCACCCCGACCGGGCATCGCGCAACAACCGTCGTCCACCTCGGACGCCACCGACCAGACCTGACGTCCGCTCCGGAGCGCTGCTTTGCGTACCGTGATGCCATCCGGGCGCGTTCCGGGCGATGTCGATCGAGGAGTGGTTCGGGCGTGGGTGAGCGGATGCAGATCGGCGAGGTCGCCGAGCGCACGGGGCTGTCGCTGCGCACGATCCGCTACTACGAGGAGGTCGGCCTGGTGGTGCCCAGCGCCCGCAGCCAGGGCGGGTTCCGCCTCTACACCGATCCCGACGTCGAGCGGCTGGAGCTGATCAAGGGCATGAAGCCGCTGGGCTTCCAGCTCGACGAGATGCGCGACCTGCTGGCGATCCTCGACCCGGTCCCGGGATCACCGGAGGTCGAGGACCCGCAGCGCCGGCTGGCCGAGTTCAGCGCCACCGCGGAGCAGTCCTGCCAGAAGCTGCGCACGAAGCTCCGGCTCGCCGAGAAGTTCACCGCGATGCTGCGCGAGCGCGTCGACCACGAGTGATCCCGGCCTCATCCGGCCTGCCGGGTGCGGGAGCGACGGCAACCCTCATCTAACGTAAGGGAAGAGTTGTCGGGCAGCGCCGCCCCTCTCCCCCTGTTCTCCTCCCGCCGCGATCGGTGACGATGCGCGGCGGCCGAACCACGTCTGGTTGTCGCGTGCCCGAGCTGTCGCTGTCCCGCCCCGCCTGGCTGTCGCCGAAGGTGGCCCGCACCGAGGTTCTCGGTGGTCTGGTCGTCGCGCTCGCGCTGATCCCCGAGGCGATCTCGTTCTCGATCATCGCCGGTCTCGACCCGAGCGTGGGCCTGTTCGCCTCGTTCACCATGGCGGTGGTCATCTCGATCGTCGGTGGCCGGCCCGCGATGATCTCGGCCGCCACGGGTGCGATCGCGCTGGTCGTGGCCCCGCTGGCGCGCGAGCACGGGATGGGCGTGCTGGTCGCCACCGTGATCCTGGGCGGGCTGTTCCAGGTGGCGCTGGGCGCGCTGGGCGTGGCGAAGCTGATGCGGTTCGTGCCGCGCAGCGTCATGGTCGGGTTCGTCAACGCGCTGGCCATCATGATCTTCATGGCCCAGGTCCCCGAGCTCATCGGCGTGCCGTGGATGGTCTACCCGCTGTTCGCGGCCGGGCTGCTCATCATGGTGCTGTTCCCGAAGCTCACCAAGGTCGTCCCGGCACCGCTGGTGTCGATCGTGGCGCTGACCGCGGTGACGATCGCCGCGGGCATCGCCGTGCCCACCGTCGGCGACAAGGGAGCGCTGCCGTCCTCGCTGCCGATCCCGGGCATCCCGGACGCGCCGCTCACGCTGGACACGCTCGAGCTCATCGCTCCCTACGCCCTGGCGTTCGCGCTGGTCGGGCTGATGGAGTCGCTCATGACGGCGAAGCTCGTCGACGACATCACCGACACGCGATCGAACAAGACCCGCGAGTCCATCGGCCAGGGCATCGCCAACATCGTCACCGGCTTCTTCGGCGGCATGGGCGGCTGCGCGATGATCGGCCAGACCATGATCAACGTGAGGACGGCCGGGTCCCGGACGCGGTTGTCGACGTTCCTGGCGGGCGCGTTCCTGATGGTGCTGTGCATCGCCTTCGGGCCGCTGGTCTCGCAGATCCCGATGGCAGCGCTGGTCGCGGTGATGGTGCTGGTCTCCGTCGGCACCTTCGACTGGCACAGCATCGCGCCGAAGACCCTCAAGCGGATGCCGGCGGGCGAGATCGTCGTGATGCTGGCGACGGTGGCCGTGGTCGTGGCCACCGACAACCTCGCGATCGGCGTGGTCGTCGGATCGATCACCGCGATGGTCATCTTCGCCCGCCGCGTCGCCCACCTCGTCGAGGTCACCGCCGTTTCCGACCCCGACGGCGGCCAGGTCGTCTACCACGTCACCGGTGAGCTGTTCTTCGCCTCCAGCAACGAGCTGGTCCACCGGTTCGACTACGCGAACGACCCCGCCGAGGTCATCATCGACCTCACCGACGCCCACATCTGGGACGCCTCCACCGTCGCCGCCCTCGACGCCATCACCACCAAGTACGAGGCGCGCGGCAAGCGGGTCGACATCATCGGCCTCAACGAGCCCAGCGCCGCCATGCACGACCGCCTCACCGGAGAGCTCACCGGAAGCCACTGAGAGATCCCCCGGTGATCACCGTTCGTCGATGACGGTCTCCCCGTCGCAGCCGCACGAGCTCGACCTCGTCCGGGAAAGCCGGAACCCGCCACGCGTACGCGGGCGAGCCGGGATCCGCGCACGTCCCTTCCGACAGGAGCTTGATCGCGTCCACGCCCTGATCCGCGAGGAGGTGCACCACGTCGCGCATCTGCCGGGCGCTGTCGACCTCGGCCGCGAAACGCGCTCGCGCCCAGGGGTTTCCGCGGAAGACGGTGGCTGCGGGATGCCCGCCGCGTCCGATGATCCCGCACCCGGTCGCCAGCAGCCTCGGACCTCGCAGCGCACCCGAAGCGATCTTCGACCCCGTCTCCAGGACCTGATTTCCGTCGACACCGAGATCACGACGCGCGATCATGGCGGCATGCACGACGAGCGTCCCGTCACCGACATCGACACCTCCTCGCCCAGCGTCGCCCGCGGTTACGACCACTGGCTGGGCGGCAAGGACAACTTCGAGGTCGACCGGACGATCCTCAAGGCCATCGAGGAGATCGTGCCCGCGGCCCGGCCGCTCGCCCAGGAGAACCGGTACTGGCTGATCCGCGCCGCGCGGTTCCTGAGCTCGCCGCTGCACGCCGGCATCGACCAGTTCCTGGACCTGGGCTGCGGGCTTCCGACGATGCAGAACGTGCACCAGGTCGCCCAGGCCAACAACCCCGACGCCGTCGTCGTCTACGTCGACAACGACCCGACCGTCGCCGCCTACGGGCGGGCGATGCTGGCGGAGAACGAGAACACCCACTTCTCCATCAACGACCTGCGCCATCCCGACGAGATCCTCAGCGACCCGGTGATCACCGCGAACCTGGACTTCGAGCGCCCGATCGCGCTGATCCACTCGGGCACCATGCACCACGTCTCCGACGAGCACCGGCCGCGCGAGGTCATGCAGCGCTACGTCGAAGCGCTCGCCCCCGGGTCGTACGTGGCGATGTCGCACTTCAGCTGGCCGCCTGGCTCGGAGAAGCACCGCGAGATGGCCCGCACGATCGAGAGCACGCTGCACGAGATGGTCGCGTCCTGCTGGTGGCGCAGCAACGAGGAGGTTCTGTCCTTCCTCGACGGCCTGGACGTCCTCTCCCCCGGCCTGGTCCGCACGGTCGACTGGTGGCCCGAAGGCCCCTCGCTCACGCCGAGGTCGGAGATCACCAACCTCATCTACGGAGCCGTGGCGACGAAGCCCTGACGTCCACGTCGGGCATTTCTGGTCCGAACAGCCACCTGGTGACTCCGCCGGGCTAGTCCCGCTGGGGGCGGGGGAAGGTGACCGGGCTGCGGTGGCCGTCGGCGTCGATCGCGCGCACGCCGAAGAAGACGTTGTCCTTCGACAGGTCGATCACCGCTGTCGTGACGTCGCCGACGTCGATGCGGTGCGTCCAGTCGGAGTCGGTCGTCTCGCGCCACACGACCTCGTACCCGGCCAGGTCCGGCTCCGGGCCGCGTTCCCAGACCAGTTCGGTGTCGTTGGTCAGGTTCGCGGTGCGCACGACCACGCCGGTGGGCGCGCCCGGCCCCTGCGCCAGCGACCAGATCGCCGCCAGGTTGACCTTGGCGACGCGGGCGATGTAGCCGAAGTCGCAGAACTCCGGCAGGTCCCCGTAGCGGACACCGCCCTCCTCGCGCACGTCCTGGTGCTGGTGCCGGAAGTCCTCGTTCGGCTCGGTGAACCTCGCTGCCGGATAGCCCTTCTCGAGGAACGGGATGTGATCACCGCCGCGCAGGAAGCGGTCTCGTCGGTAGATGACTCGAACATCCATCCCCGTCGCGGAGTTGGCGGCGACGTCGGTGACGAAGCGGGAGAGCTGGCGCGACGGCGAATCGTTCTCGCCCCCACCGAGCGCCGGGTCTCGGCCTCCTCCGGGGTTTCCGAGGTGGGCACGCCTTCGGCGAACAACCGGATGGTGCGCGGATCGGAGGTGCCGTCGTCGGCGCGGCTGGCTCCGACGATGTCGTCGGTGAACATCGCGCGCACGTCCACGCCGTCGGCGGCGAAGAGCTCGGCCATGTGGTTCGCGCCGTAGAGCCCCTGCTCCTCGGCGGCCACGGCCGCCAGGACCACTGTGGACTCGATCGGCTCCTCGGCCAGCAGCCGCGCCAGTTCGAGCACGACCGCCACGCCGGAGGCGTCGTCGTCGGCACCGGGCGCATCGCTGACGGCGTCCATGACGTCGGTGGCGCGGGAGTCGTAGTGCCCGCTGACCACGTGCGCCCGATCCGGGTCGGTGGTGCCGCGGATGGTGGCGACCACGTTGGTGATCCGGGTGGTGACCGGGATGCGGTTGGCGGGCTCCTGGTCGTAGGACTGCAGCTCGACGGTCATCCGCCCGCCGGAACGGGCCGCGCAGGCCTGCATCTCGGCGAACAACCAGTCGCGCGCGGCTCCGATGCCGCGCTGCGGGTCGTCCTGGCTGGACAGGGTGTGCCGCGTTCCGAAGCTCACCAGCTTGCGCACCACGTCCTCGATCCGCCGCTCGTCGACCTGCGCGAGCAGCGCGCGCAGCCGCGCGTCGGGCTCCTGCGGCGAGATCGGATCACCGGGCGGCAGCGCTCCCCCTCCGACCGGCCGCAGGTCAGCGGCCCCGGCGGTGCCGGTGAGCACGACGGCGCCGGTGATGCCGGCGGAGGCGGACAGGAAGGCGCGACGGCTGTGACCAGCACCGGATGTGAGACCCATGCACAGCTTTCTACGTGTCCGCGCGGACCCGAAGAAGCGGCCGAAGAGGTCACCGGATGCCGCCGAACGGAGCACCCGCGCGGAGGTTCAGCTGAAGCCGTCGAGGGCGCGCCGCTGGACGTCCGCGGCGAAGTCGTCGAAAGCGGCTGCCACGCGCTGCTCGTCGCCGGTGGCGAGCAGGTCGACGAACAGACCGCGCAAGGTCGACATCAGCGAGGTCGCCACGGCCTGCGCCCGCGATTCCGCGCAGCCGTAGCGGACCAGCCCGGCGGCGATGAGGTCGTTGCGCTGCCGCATCGAGGTCGCGACGGCCTCGGTCAGCGCGGGGTCGCCGTACATGGTGTGGCCGGTGATCGCCACGAACAGCCGGACGTACCGGCGGCCGCTCTCACTGGTGGCCCGGCGCCAGATGGCGCGCAGCGGATCGGGGTCGTCGCGCGGCATGTCCGGCAGCGACAGCGTTTCGGCCAGCACCCGGTCGACGATCTCGGCGACGAGCCGGTCCTTGGACGCGAAGTGGTGGACCAGCGTCGCGTGGCTGACCCCGACCGACTCGGCGACCTTGCGCAGCGACAGGTCGTCGAGGCCCTTCTCCAGGGCGTGTTCCGTCGCGGCGGCCAGAACCTCGCCG
Organism: Saccharopolyspora terrae; assembly: GCF_004348435.1. Taxonomy (NCBI): domain Bacteria; kingdom Bacillati; phylum Actinomycetota; class Actinomycetes; order Pseudonocardiales; family Pseudonocardiaceae; genus Saccharopolyspora; species Saccharopolyspora terrae. The sequence continues at coordinate 48,595 of NZ_SMKS01000028.1, forward strand.
CGACGGTGCTGGAAGCGCAGCTTCCGTCCGTCGACCCGTTCCATGACGCCAGAGTAGCTGGTCCGAGAGATTGATTGACCAATTGGTAGAGCTACTTTAAAGTCGATCGCGTTCCGGAACTCTTGCTCGTGTGCCGAACGCGTTTCGACGGTCGTGCGACCCGAGGAACTTCGCGAGGACCCATCCGGTGCGCCCGATCGAAGGGCGCCTCCCCAAGAGGACGAATACATGGAATTGAAACGTTCCACCAGTCCCCTCGCCCGATTCCGCCGATTACTGGTCGTCTCCACGGCCGTGCTCGGGCTGGTCAGCGGCAGCGTCACGCTGGCCCAGGCGGCCGAACCCGCCGACGTGCACGGTCCCGACCCGACCGAGGAGAGCGTCACCGCCCCGCGCGGACCGTTCGAGGTCGACGAGGAATCCGTGTCGCGCTTGAGCGTCACCGGTTTCGGCGGCGGGACGATCTACTACCCGACCGACACCGCCGACGGGCTGTTCTCCGCGGTGTCGATCTCCCCCGGCTACACCGGGACGCAGGACTCCATCGCGTGGCTCGGCCCGAGGCTCGCCTCGCAGGGCTTCGTGGTGTTCACGATCGACACCAACTCCACCTCCGACCAGCCCGATTCCCGCGCTCAACAGCTGCAGGCGTCCCTGGACTACCTCACCAACGACAGCAGCGTGAAGGACCTCATCGACCCGGCTCGGCTCGGCGTGATGGGCCACTCGATGGGCGGCGGCGGTTCGCTGAAGGCCGCGCTGGACAACCCGGCGCTCAAGGCCGTCGTCCCGCTGACCCCGTGGCACACCACCAAGGACTTCTCCGGGGTGGGCGCGCCGACGCTGGTCATCGGCGCGCAGAACGATACGATCGCGCCGGTTTCCCAGCACTCCAAGCCGTTCTACGAGAGCCTGCCCGACGACCCGGGCAAGGCCTACCTGGAACTGGCCGGCGCCAGCCACTTCGCGCCCAACAGCGACAACACCACGATCGCCAAGTTCGGCATCTCCTGGCTCAAGCGGTTCCTCGACGACGACACCCGCTACGACCAGTTCCTGTGCCCGCCCCCGGAGGGCGACCCGGCGATCTCGGACTACCAGTCGACCTGCCCGTACTGACCCGGGCGGACAGGTGAACATCGCGGCGCCGGAACGGGGGGTCCGGCGCCGCGGTGCTGTTCATCTGGAGAGGACCGAGAGCAGCGCGTCGTAAGTCCGCTCCACGGCCCCTTCTTCGCTGCTCAGGACCGTCACCGCCGGCCGGCTCCGAACGACCTCCGCGAGCTGGTCGTAGGCCTGGCCCAGGAATTCGGCCCCGCCTTCCCGCGCCACGATCTTCTTGACCTGCTCGTGCCAGTCGGGGTCACCGCCACCGCCCCGCCGGGCGAACCGCTCCACGGAGCGCCGCCGCGTGTCGAGCACCATGACCTCGACGAACTCGGCGCCGCTGTCGCGAGCCACGGCCTCGAACCGCTCGATCTCCGCCGTCCGGGCCAGGAATTGCGGGAAGACCACGTCCCGCCCACCGCGCAGGTGCTCGCCGGCAATCCGCAGCGCCAACGGCCGAACGATCTCCCCGACCTCGGCGAAGTGCTCCCGCCAGCCCCCGATCAAACCGCGCAGCACGTCCACGTCGAGGTTGAGCACCCCCGCGTGCTCGTCGACGTACCGCCGGGCCAACGTCGACTTCCCGATCCCCGGAGGCCCGTTCAAGTGCACCATCCGAACCACGTGACCACCCTAGGAGCCCGACCACGCGTTTCCGAGCACCAACGTCACCACAGCCCGAGAAAACCCCCGCCCACACCCGGAGTCCCGGATCACCACCGTAGTCGGGGACCCGAATACGGCCGTTTTCCGGTACCTGATTACGGCGGTATTCAGGGGTCGGATTACGGCCGTATTCGGGGAGCCGGCACCGGACTGGAGCGGGGCGGGAACCGGTGTGCGTGCACCGCGGTTCCCGCCCCGGAAGGCCGGGATCTAGAAGCCGGAGACGTCGAGGAGGGGTTCCTGGGTTCCGTCGGGGTCTTGCGACGGCCAGGTCCAGTCCTTCGTTCCCGCTGCCCGCAAGGCGTTCTTGACCTGCTCCGGGGACGCGGTCGGGTGGGTCGCCTTGTGGAGGGCGGCGCCTCCCGCCACGTGCGGTGTGGCCATGGAGGTCCCGGAGATCGTGTTGTACGTGCCGTTGGGCCAGGTGGAGTTGATGCACACGCCCGGTGCGATCAGGTCGACGTCGGCGCCGAAGTTGGAGAAGTCGGCGAAGGTGTCGTCCTCGTCCTCCCGGCAGGTCGCCGGAGCGCCGCCGCCCGGTCGGCCGTTGAAGTCGGCCAGCGCGCTGACCGTGATGACCTCGTCGTAGGCGGCCGGGACGCTGTCCTTGGCGTCGGCGGCGTCGTTGCCCGCGGCGACCGCGAAGGTGACGCCGGCCGAGACCGCGCGGCAGATGGCCTGGTGCTCGGAATCGCCGCTGCTGCGGCCGCACTGCCCGTCGTCGCTGCCCTCGCCGCCGAGGCTCATGTTGGCCACGTCGATCTGCCCGGCGTTGGCCGCGACGTAGTCGATGCCGCAGACGACGTCGGCTGTGGTGCCGATGCCCGCGTCGTTGAGGACCTTGACCGGCCAGATCCGCGCGCCCGGGGCCACGCCGACGACGCCGTCACCGTTGTCGAGCGCACCGATGGTGCCGGCGACGTGAGTGCCGTGACCGTGACCGTCCTCCGGCGGGAGCACCGGCAGCGTGCAGTTCTTGCCGCCCACCACGTTGAGGTCCGGGTGGTCGCTGTCCACGCCGGTGTCGATGACCGCGACGTCGACGTCGGTGCGCTGGTCGGTGCCGTCGATCCCGGCGGTCGGGCTGGCGTCGGCGTTGGCGCGGTCGACGCCGGTGGGCAGCGACTGAGCGGTGCTGCGCACCTGGCGGACCGGCTCCACCCAGGCCACGTCGGGATCGGCCGCGATGCGGTCGCGCGACTGCTCGCTCATCCGGCCGGAGTAGCCCTTCAGCGCCGACTGGTAGAGGTGCCCGACCTTGGCGCCGTTGTCCTGGGAGTGCTTGTCCGCCTTGGCCTTCGCGTCGGTGCCGTCCTTGAGCACCACGATGTAGTCGCCCTCGGGCGCGGGCGCGGCCTGCGCGGTCAGCCCCGTCGCACCCGCTAACGCGCAGGCCAGCAGGATCGCCGTGGTTCGTCTTCGCATCGAAACCCCTCCGTTGATCCGACCTCTCGCCGACCACGACGACGTGCGACATCAACTCACGACGGCAGACCGCCCAGTCGGTACGAGCATGGCTGAAGACCATGACACGCGAGTGGACGCATGTCCAGATCCCGATCACTCAAAACTGTTGTCGCAGTTGTTATTTCGTCACCCCTCCCTCCGCTTCTTACGATTCGGCAATAATGCTCGCCCGAACGATCGGACGATTTCCTTCCGGTGCGGGGTTTTCGGAGGAAGTCGACTTCGCATCACGCGGGGGAAGATCTCAGGTGAAGGGCCGGAGAACGCGACCCCGCGGGTATTGCGCGCGGCGCAGTGACCTGGCGACGCTCTTCGCGTCCGGAGAATTCCTGCGCGAGGAGAGCGTCGTGGTCACGTTAGGCACGTGGAATCTGGAGAACCTGTTCCGCCCGGGCAGCGACGGCGGACCCGACTCCGCCCAGGAGTACCAGGCCAAGCTGGACTCGCTGGCCACGACCATCACCTCGATGGCACCGGACGTGCTGGCCGTGCAGGAGGTCGGTGACCCCGAGGCGCTCGCGGACCTGGTCGGCAAGCTCGAAGGCCGGTGGCACACCGAGCTCGCCGAGCCCGACGGCCGCGGCATCCGCGTCGGCTTCTGCTCCCGGCACCCGCTGACCGACCTGGCGCAGGTCACCGACTTCCCCGAGCAGCTCCAGCCCGTGCAGACCACTGACGACGGCGAGACCGTCCGGCAGATGAGCCGCCCCGTGCTGCAGGCCGGCGTCGAGGTCGACGGGCAGCACCTCACCCTGCTGACCTGCCACCTCAAGTCGAAGCTGCTGACCTACCCGGGCGGCCGGTTCAACCCGCGCGACGAGGACGAACGCGCCCGCTACGCGGTCTACGCGCTCAACCGGCGAGCCGCCGAGGCCGCCACCGTCCGCGGCCACGCCACCCAGCTGCTCGAAGGCCGCGGCCAGGAGCGGGCCGTGGTGGTCCTGGGCGACCTCAACGACGCCCCCGACGCCGCGACCACGACGCTGCTGCACGGGCCGCCCGGCTCCGAGATCGGCACGCCCGGGTTCGACCGCCCCGACCAGGGCGACGGAGCGCGGCTGTGGAACCTCGCCGCCCTGATCCCCGCCGACAAGCGGCACTCCCGGACCTACAACGGCCGCCCGGAGCTCATCGACCACATCCTGGTCAGCCATCAGCTCGTCGGACGCATCGCCGAGGCCACCACGATCGACACCGCGGCGACGTCGGTCACCGACCAGCCGCGGCAGCGGCGCAACGAACCGGCCTCCGACCACCGCCCGGTGATCACCCGCTTCTGAGCCGCCGACCGGCGGGCCGCGGGGCAGTTCTGGTCCGAACCGCCCGTGATCACTGGTGCTCTTGCCTGATCGGTTCGGACCACAACTGCTCGGAGACGCGATGGAGGCCTCACCGAAACCTCGCGAACGAGCCTCTCGCCCCGACCGACGTGCGGTCATGATCACCGAGGGTTCGCCCCTGACGAACCCGCACGAGGTGGTGCGCGACGTCGGCCGAGGGCGGGCGCGAGAAGATCAGTGGCATGACCACGAACGATCGCCGCGACGCGACCCGAGTCCGCGAGGAGGGCCAACCGTGAGCAGGCCCCTCTACCAGGTCAAGGCGGACTTCTTCAAAACGCTCGGACACCCGGCGCGGATCCGCGTGCTGGAGCTGCTCAGCGAAGGCGAGCGGGCGGTGTCGGAGATGCTGCCCGAAGTGGGCGTCGAGCCCGCGAACCTCTCGCAGCACCTCGCCGTGCTGCGCCGCGCCGGACTCGTGGTCACGCGCAAGGAAGGGGCGACGGTCTTCTACTCGCTCACCAGCCCGCACATCGCCGAGCTGCTGAACGTCGCGCGCCGCATCCTCACCGGGGTGCTGGCGGGGCAGGCCGACCTGCTCGAGGACCTGCGCATCGCGACGTCCGAGGCCGAGTCCCGGACCCGGCGGGGGTCACCCTCCCCGGACTGAAGCCGCGGCCTCTCCACGAAGAAGCAGCCCTGCGATGACGCCGAACTCACGGCGGTCGCGATGGCGCAGCACGAGCAATCCCCATTGACGTGCTAAATTGGACAAACCAATCCACTCGGCGAGCGCATCGGAGGACAGCCGTGGCAAGCAAGGGCCGGGAGTGCTCGATCGCCAACGCGCTGGGCGTGGTCGGCGAGCGGTGGAGCCTGCTCGCGCTGCGGGAGATCTTCTTCGGCAACCGCCGGTTCGACGAGATCGCGCGGAACACCGGAGCCAGCAGGGACATCCTCACCACGCGGCTGAAAACCCTCGTCGCCGCAGGCGTTCTCGCCAAGATCCAGTACGAGCAGCACCCGCCGCGCTACGAGTACGCGCTCACCGAGTCCGGTCGCGCGCTCCAGCCGATCCTGCTCAACCTCATGGAGTGGGGCGACCGCTACGCGACGAGCGAGGAGCCGCCGACCGCGTGGCGGCACACGTGCGGGGCCGAGTTCCACCCGCGCACCACCTGCGACCACTGCGGCGAACCCCTCGGCCCCGACGAGCTCTCGCCCATCCGCGTCGGTCGGGTCCGCTGAATCCGCGAGCTCGGAGCCCGCTTCGCGGCTTGACGAGCCGTTAGCATGGCCGCTCGGTGAACGCTGTCGACGAACGGTGGGCCTGTGACGACATCGAGCTATGCCGAGGCCGCTGCGGCGGGCATCTGGGGATCGGGAGCCGAGCGGGTCGGCTACATCCCGTCGGTGACGGTCGCGCCGGTCATCTCCGCGCTGGTCGAGACCGACGGGGGCGCGGACGGCGTCTCACCGCACGTCACCCCGCTGTCGCGGGAGGAAGAGGCGATCGGGGTCATCGGGGCGCTGCCGCTGGCGGGCCGCTTCGGGGCGGTCGTCATGCAGGACAACGGTTTCGGCAACGCGCTGACCGCGCTGACCACCTTCTCGATCTCCTACCACCTGCCGCTGCTGATCTTCGCCAACACGCGCGGCGGACTCGGCGAGTACAACTCGATGATCCACTCGATCAGCCAGCACGCCCCCGCTCTGCTGCGCACCGTCGGGCTGCCGGTGTTCGAGCTGGACCGCCGCTCGTCCCCGCAGGACTGGCAGGAGACCACCGCCGAGGCCGGCGTGCACGCGCGGATGACCTACCGGCCCGTCGTCGTCCTCGCCTCGTTCTGGAACACCGACGGGAAGGTCGCCTGATGCGCCGGATCGAAGCCCTGCGGCAGCTCGTCGAGCTCACCGAGGACCGCCCGCTGGTGGTGACCTGCGCGGCGACCAGCCGCGAACTCGCCTCGGTCGCCGACCGGGACAACCACCTGTACCTGCTGGACTCGATGGGGCTGGCCGGTTCGGTGGCCACCGGGCTGGCGATGGCCGTCGAGGACTCGCCGGTGGAGAAGGTCATCGGGATCGAGGGCGACGGCTCCCTCCTGATGAACCCGAACGTCCTGCCCACCGGCGGTTTCACCGCGCCTCGAGCGCTGCTGCTGGTGCTGCTGGACAACCGCTCCTACGGCTCCACCGCAGGGCTGCCCACCTACACCGACCGGATCGACCTCGGCGCGATGGCCGAGGCCAGCGGGTGGACCACCGGCCTCGCCACCGATCCCGAGACGCTGCGCACCGAGTTCACCCGCCTGCTCGGCACTCCGGGACCGGCGTTCCTGCACGTGCGCATCGAACCGGGCAACGCCTCCGACATCCCGAAGCTGCTCGCGGACCCGGTCGCGCTCACCCACCGCTTCCAGGCCTGGCTGACCGCGAAGACCAGCTGAACCATCGGCGATCAGCTGGGATTGGCGGCCTGAGCCGCCGCGGCTTCCAACCGGATCTTGCGGGTGGCGGGCCCGAAGACCGCCAGGGCCAGGGCGCCCACGATCCAGGTGCCCGCGATGAAGTAGAAGACGGTCATGTAGCCGTAGCCGCTGTAGAGGGCCGCGATGATCAGCGGACCGACGGCGTTGGACAGCCGGCCCACGCCGTAGGAGATCGAGGTTCCCAGCGAGCGGCCGCGGGTGTCGTAGAGCTCGGGCGAGTACGCGTAGGCCAGGGCCGTGTAGCCGCGCTCGAACAGGTTGACCATGAAGCCGAAGACGACCACCAGCACGGGCAGGAAGGTCAACCCGTACAGCAGCCCGGACCCGGCGATGACCAGGCCGAACACCACCAGGCACCACTTGCGCTCGAAGCGGTCGGTGACCTGCGCGGCCAGGAAGGACCCCAGCGGCGCGCCGACGGTGGTGAGGGCGACGAAGAAGATCGAGTCCTCGACGCTGACGCCCTCGGCGGCCAGCAGCGTCGGGGCCCACGAGGAGAACCCGAAGAAGCCGATGGTCTGGGTGATCCACAGCACCGACAGCAGGATCGTCGGGAACAAGAACTTCTTCTGCTTGAGCATCCCCAGGCCCGGCTTGGCGACGGGCTCGGCCGCCACCGGTTCCTCAGCGGCGGGCAGTTGCCCGTGCTCGGCGGTGGCCTGGGACTCCAGATCCCGCAGGACCGCCTCGGCCTCGTCGTGGCGACCGCGGGATTCCAGCCATTGCGGCGATTCCACGAGCCGGCGCAGGAACAGCAGGAACAGCACGCCCATCGCGCCCCACAGGTAGACCAGGCGCCAGGTCTGCTCCCCCATCGGCACCACGAAGGACGCGATGAGGTTGGTCGCCGGGGTGCCGCAGATGCCGATCATGATCACGTACGCCTGGAACTTGCCGCGCTTGGCGCGCGGGAAGACCTCGTTGAGGTAGACGACGGCGACCACGGTCATCGCGGACAGGCCTGCGCTGGTCAAGACGCGGAACACGCCCATCGACAGCATGTCCCAGGCGAACACGGTGGCCAGCGACCACACCGAGAACCACATCGTGGTCAGCGTCAGGGTCCGCTTGCGGCCGAGCCGGTCGGCCAGTCCGCCCGCCACGACCGAGCCGATGAACATGCCCACGAACGACAGCGACGTCACGTAGGCGATGTGGCTGACGTCCGACCCCCACAGCACGCGCACCTTCGGCGCGGTGATGGCGAAGGTGTTGATGTCGGCGAACTCGAAGAAGTAGGCGAACGCCAGCGCGACGATCGTGGTCTTGTGGAACTTCGAGATCGGCAACCGATCGAGCCGGTTGGCCGAGTTCGTAACGGAGTGCGGCACTGCGGTCTCCTACTGGAAGCACTTGCGGTTGAGCTGCGTGGCGGTGCGGGTAGCGGAACCTGAGACGCCGTCTGGTCTCCGTGCGCCACTCCTGATGTATGCCCAATACACGGCGTCGCGGCGTACTCGCCAGACGACGTCTCAGAACCCGCGGCGGTGCGAGCTGCGAGGGTGGCTCTCACGCCTCGCGGCTACGCCGCTTGCACGCAGGTCCGAGAACGGTCATTCCTCTGGCCAGTACAGGCGCATCGGGTTGTCGACGAGCAGCGCTCGTCGCTGCTCGGGGGTGACGGCGATCTGCGGGACGTGGTCGAGCAGCAGGCCGTCGTCGGGCATGTGGTCGGTGAGGTTGGGGTGCGGCCAGTCCGTTCCCCACAGGACGCGGTCCGGGAAGGTCTCGACGACCTTCCGGGCGAACGGGACGACGTCGGTGTAGGCGTGCTGCTCGCCGTCCAGCGCGGGCGGTCCCGTCCTGGTCAGCCTCTCCGGGCAGGACACCTTGACCCACGCGCCGCTGCGGGCGACGAAGTCGAGGAACCCGGTGAACTCGGGCCCTTCGGGGTCCGCGCCGACGTCGGGCCTGCCCATGTGGTCGATCACGAGGGTGACCGGCAGCGACAGGAAGAAGTCCCGCAGGTCGGGCAGGTCCGGTGCCTCGAAGTAGAGGACCACGTGCCAGCCCAGCGGGGCGATCTTGGCGGCGATGGTCTCCAGCGCTTCGGTCGGCGCGGCGTCGACGAGCCGCTTGACGAAGTTGAAGCGCACGCCCCGGACACCCGCCGCGTGCAGCCGTTCCAGCTCCTCGCGCGTCACGTCGGAGGTCACCGAGGCCACCCCGCGCGCTCGGCCGCCCGAGGCCCGCAGCGCGTCGACCAGGGCGCTGTTGTCGCTGCCGTGGCAGGTGGCCTGCACGATGACGTTGCGGGACAGGCCGAGGTGGTCGCGCAGCGCGAACAGCTGCTCCTTGCCCGCGTCCACCGGCGTGTACTTGCGCTCGGGCGCGAACGGGAACTCCGCGGCCGGGCCGAAGACGTGGCAGTGCGCGTCAACGGCCCCTTCCGGCGCGGTGAAGGCCGGTTCGCTCGGGTTCGGGTGCCAGGGCAACCACCCCGGGGTCACTTCAGTCCACATAGGTCAGTCCCAGGTCGGCGAGCTCGGGTCGCATGTCGTAGAGGTCCAGGCCGAGCACCCCGTCCTGGAACTTCTTCCGCTTGCCCGCCTCGTTGGCCTCGCGCGCGGCCGCCGCGGCGGCGACGTCGGCGGCCTTGGCTGCGGGCACCACGACGACGCCGTCGGAGTCGGCGACGATGACGTCACCCGGGTTGACCAGCGCGTTCGCCACCACGACCGGCACGTTGACCGAGCCGAGGGTGGCCTTGACGGTGCCCTTGGCGTTGACGGCGCGGGAGAACACCGGGAAGTCCATCTCCCGCAGGTCGTCGACGTCGCGGCAACCGCCGTCGATGATCAGACCGCGAGCGCCCCGGGCGCGCATCGAGGTGGCGAGCAGCTCGCCGAAGAAGCCGTCCTCGCTCTCGGTGGTGCAGCCGGCCACGACGACGTCGCCGTCCTGCACCTGCTCGGTGGCGACGTGCAGCATCCAGTTGTCGCCGGGCTGCAGGAGTGCGGTGACGGCCGTGCCGCAGAGCTTCGCTCCCTGGTAGACCGGCCGGATGTAGGGGCGCATCAGGCCGACCCGGCCCATGGCCTCGTGCACCGTGGCCACGCCGAACCGGGACAGGGCCTCGACGGCCCCGCGGTCGGCGCGCTCGACGGTGCGGTGGACGACTCCGAGTTCGTGCACGGTGAAACTCCTTCGTCGGTGGCGGGGTCATGAGGTGGTGAAGAGTGCGGCGGAGCCGCTGTTTCAGGTGTGGGACTCAGCTCGCACCGCCGCGGGTTCTGAGCGGTTTCGTGGCGAGTACGCCGCGACGCCGTGTATTGGCATACATCAGGAGTGGCGCACGGAGTCCACGGAACCGCTCAGGTTCCGCCACCCGCACCGCCACGCAAAGCAATTTCCTCAACAGCTCCTAGCGGCCCTGGGCGGTCAGGCGGGCGTTCAGGCGCGGGTAGACGCGGCGGGCGTTTCCCTCTTCGATCGCGGCGAGGGATTCGGCGGGGAGGCCGGCGTTCTCGACGTAGCGGCGGGTGTCGTCGAAGTGATGACCGGTGCGCGGGTCGACGCCGCGGACCGCGCCGATCATCTCCGAGGCGAACAGCACCGAGGAGTGCGGAATGACGTCCAGCAGCAGGTCGATGCCCGGCTGGTGGTAGACGCAGGTGTCGAAGAAGACGTTGCCCAGCAGCGCTTCCTCTGGTTCGGGCTTGCCCAGCGCCTGCGCCAGACCGCGAAAACGCCCCCAGTGGTAGGGAACCGCGCCGCCGCCGTGCGGGATCACCAGTCGCAGCTCGGGGAAGTCGGTGAACAGCTCGCCCTGCAGCAGTTGCATGAACGCGGTGGTGTCGGCGTTGAGGTAGTGCCCGCCGGTGGTGTGGAAGGCCGGGTTGCAGCTGGTCGAGACGTGCACCATGGCGGGCACGTCCAGCTCGACGAGCTTCTCCCACACCGGGTACCAGTGGCGGTCGGTCAGCGGCGGCGAGGTCCAGTGCCCGCCGGAGGGGTCGGGATTGATGTTCACCGCGACCGCGCCCAGGTCCACGACCCGCTCCAGCTCGGAGACCGCGGTGGCCGGGTCGACGCCGGGCGACTGCGGCAGCATCGCGCCGAAGGCGAAGCGCCGCGGGTAGAGCTCGGCGACCCGGTGGCACAGGTCGTTGCAGATGCGCGCCCACGTCGAGGAGGTCTCGTAGTCGCCGACGTGGTGCGCCATGAAGGAGGCCCGCGGGGAGAACACGGTGACGTCGATACCGCGTTCGTCCATCTGGCGCAGCTGCTGGGTCTCCAGCGACTCGCGGATCTCGTCGTCGCTGATGACCGGCCCCGCCGGGTCGGGCCGCTGGGCCGGGTCGGCGAGTCCGGCCACCTGGGCGTCGCGCCAGCGGCCGAGCGGGGCCGGGGCGGTGGTGTAGTGACCGTGGACGTCGATGATCACGCGGAGCGCTCCTTCGCGACGGGGGTGAGCGGGGACGACGGGACGAGCACGTCGCCGGACATCAGCAGGCGGGCGGTGCGCAGCAGCGCCGAGCGCACGACCCGCTGGGGATCGGCGGGGTCGAGCCCGAGGGTCACGCTGAACTCGCCGGAGGGGTGCTCGACCGACACCGTCGGTTCGGTGCCGGTGATGCCGGTGGCGACGTCGTGGGCGACGCTGCCCTCCAGCACGCAGGCGGTGGCGGCGGTGACGGCCGCGAGCACGCCGATGGACCGGTGGGCGACCCGGGGGATGAGGCTGCGGGTGGACACGCTGCCGCCGTGCTTCGGCGGCGCCACGAGGGTCATCTTCGGGTAGTTCCTGTCGGTGACGTCGCCGAGCCCCATGGCGCGTCCGCAGACCAGGCGCAGGGCCTCCACCTCGGCCTTGAGCGCGTCGTCGGCGTCGATCTCGGCGGGCGTCTCGTAGCCGGTGGCGCCGAGCCGGGCGGCTTCGACGACGACCAGCGGCTGACCGTTGTCGATCAGCGTCACCTCGACCCGCCCGACCCCGTCGACCTCGACGGTGTCGCGGACGTTGCCGGTGGGCAGCAGGGAGCTCGCGACCGAGCCGGCGGTGTCGAGGAAGCCGATCTCGATCGGTGCCGCGCTGCCGGGGACGCCGTCGATGCGCGCCTCACCTGCGTATTCGACGTGGCGCCGGCCGTCGGGTCCGGTGGGCGTGCGGATGGTGATCTCGGCGATCATGCCGGTGTTGCGGGTGAGCACGCGGGCGGTGGTCAGCTCGCCGGCGGGTTCGACCATGCCGGTCTCGACGGCGAACGGCAGCACGGCGGCCAGCATGTTCCCGCAGTTGGCGGTCACGTCGACGGCGGTGCCGCCGGGCTGCACCTGCCCGAACGTCCACTCGACGCCGACTCCGGGCCGCGAGCCGGGGGCGACGATGCCGACCTTGCTCGTCAGCGGGTGCGCTCCCCCGATCCCGTCGATCTGGCGCTCGTCGGGCGAGCCGAGGGCGGCCAGCAGCACGGCGTCGCGGGCCCGGGCGTCCGCGGGCAGCGCGCGCTCGTCGAAGAACGGTCCCCGCGAGGTGCCACCCCTCATGAGCAGGCACGGGATCGCGGTCTGCGAACCGCGGCGGCGCGCGGTGTCGGCTGGCATGGCAGTCCTCCATCGGGTCATCTCGTTGCGAGGAACCTAAACGATGGACACGATTGTTCACAATCTTTTCGACAAAATTACTCGCCATATTGCGCACCACTTCTGATCAGCCGGACCGCACCGCGACCGCCTCCTCGCGCACCGCTACCGTTCGGAAGATGCGCGCTCAGGAGAAACGAGCCGTCGAGGCCGTGACCGACCACCTCGCCCGCCTCGACCTCGCCCCCGACGCGCTGTCGCTCGCGCAGGTCATCGGCACCGCGCTCGGGGCGACCGGCTGCGCGCTCACCATCGCCGGCGAACGGCACCAGTGGGGGCACGGCGCCGAGCGCTGGCTCAGCCGTCCGGTCGAGCACGACGGCGAGGTGCAGGCCGTGCTGGCCGTGGCCCCCGAATCGGCCGGGCCGGTGGACTCGCTGGCGACCGTCCTCGGCCCTCCGCTCACCGCGCTGCGGCTGGCCGCCGAGACCGACCGGCTCCGCCGCGACGGCGACGCGGCCGCGCGCGAGCTCGTCGACGACCGGTGGCGCACGACGGTCGAGATGGAGCAGGAGCGGCGCGGCCTGGAACGCGACCTGCACGACGGGGCCCAGCACCACCTGGTCGCGCTGAAGATGTCGATGGCGCTGGTCGAGCACACCGGCGCCACCCCGGAACGGCTCGCCGAGCTGGAGTCCAAACTGGACGCCGCTGAGAAGGCGCTGACCGACACCGCCGCGGGGATCCTGCCGATCCCGCTGTCCACCCAGGGTCTCGCGGGCGCGCTGGCGGCCGAACTCGACGCGCACGCCGACGTCTCCCTCGACACCGCGGGATTCCACCGCCGCTACCCGCCGCTGGTGGAGTCCACCGTGTACTTCGCGTGCCTGGAAGCGGTCAACAACGGCCACAAGCACGCGCCCGGCGCGACCATCACCGTCGTCGTCCGCGACACCGCGCGGGGACTCGAATTCGTGGTCTCCGACGACGGGCCCGGATTCGCCATCACCGACCGCAACCCCGGACTGCCCAACCTCTCCGCGCGGATGGCCACCGTCGGCGGAACCATCGACGTCCGCTCAGCGCCCGGTCAGGGCACCACGATCACGGGCGTCGTCCCGCGCTGAGCAGGCCCTCGGCGGTGCGCACCAGCGCCTCGCACACCGACGCGTCCCGGCCGCCGGTGACGGGCCGGACGGCGTGCGCCCGCCACCGCTCCGCGGCTCGTCGCGCGGCGACGCGCACCTGCTCGTCGTTGGCCTCCGGCTCCAGGCCGAGGCGGGAGCGCGGGTCGGTGCCCTCCGCGCCGAGCAGCCGCGCGGCGTCCTCGGACACCCCGCGCAGCAGGCGCGTCTCCCCGCCCAGGAGCTCGTCGAGCAGGTCCAGTTCGGTGATCTCGTGGGATTCGGCGGCGATCCGGTCCACCGACCACCGCAGCGGGTGATCGGCGGGCAGCCCCGGCAGCAGCGCGCGCACCGAGACGATCGCGCGCCGGGCGGCGATGACCGGCGCCCAGGTGATCAGCCTGCGCGCTAGCTCGTCGGCGCTCGCGGTCTCGCTGAGCTCCACCCGGTTGCGGTCGCTGCGCAGCGCCGCCCGGAACCCGGAGGTGGGCGGCACCCGGCACAGCACCGCGTCGACCGAGCCGCGCGGGCCGTCGTCGGCCACGATCTCCTCGGCCAGCGCTCGGTCGGCGGGGCCGTCGGCGAACACCACGGTCACCCCGAGCACGGACGCGCTGTCCACTTCGGACGAATCCGGTCCGCCCGCGTCGGAGACCACGGCCAGGCGCGGCGGCTGCACCAGCCGCGCGGCCACGGCGTCCCAGCCCGCCCGCGCCGGTCCCGAGCCCGCCGCTTCCTGCCCCTGCTTCACCAGGTCGGTGACCAGCTGGAACAGGGCGCTGGCCTCGCCCCGCGAGGTGATGGTGGTCGTCGTCCGGTCCGCGAGGCGCACCGACACCACCGCGGTTCCCCCGGTCGCCGAGCACTCCAGAGCGCCGCCGAGGACGGCGAGGCGTTCGGCGTCCTGGTGCAGCGCGGCGCGCAGGTCGGCCGCCGAGAGCTCACCGATCGAGGTCCGCAGCCGCGCGCAGAGCGCTTCGTCGCGCCCGAACTCCACCTCGACGGCCGGGTTCTCGCGGTTGATCCCCTCGCCCGCCAGCAGGTTCAGCACGGCCGCGACCCCGTGGTAGAAGCCGGACTCGATCTGCCAGCCGACGCGCCTGCCCAGATCGCCGGAGAACCGGACCGGGTGCGGCAACGTCGCCGCCAGCTCCTCCAGCGCCGCCCGCGGTCCCTTGTCCGGCAGCATCGCCGGGTACACGCCGCGCACCACGGTGCGGAAGTTGTCGAGCATGTCGTCCACGGCGGTGCCGATCTCAGCGATCCGCGCCATCTCGCCGCCCTCGGCGAGGTGCTCGCCGAAACCGCGCAGCCGCCGCCGGAGCTCGTCGAGGTCGCGCAGCGTCGAAGTGGTGATCGCGCGGACGAGCCGACGCCGCTCCAGGTCGCGCACGTGCGCCAGCCGCTCCCGCGCGGCGGTCACCTCACCGCGCAGCGCGCGGAAGCGCTCCTCGGCGCGGGCGTGGTCCTCGCGCAGCCGGTCCACGTCGGCCGTCACCGCCAGCCAACCGGCGGTGTCGCGCAACGCCGCCTGCTCCTTGGCACCCCAGCGCCGGGCACCGGCGACCAGCAGCACTCCCCCGCCGCGCACCGGTTCCCGGACGGACTCCTCGACGACTCCGGTGCGGTCCTCCGCCGGGGACGCGGCGACGACGTCGAAGTGCTCGGGCCGGTCGGCCGCGGGCACGCAGTAGGCGGCCCGCCCGCCGACGGCGTCGGCCAGCTGGTCGACCAAGGCGCCCGCCAACCGCTCCTGAGGCGCGGACGCCACCACGTCGTGCGCGCGCCGGTTCTTCCGCATCACCACTGGGTCCTGTTCAACAGTGCGGCGGAGCCGCTGTTCCCGGTGCGGGACTCAGCCCGCACCGCCGCGGGTTCTCGGGTTCTGCCACCCCCGCCGCCGAGCGAGGCGATTCCTCAGCCCTCGATCCGGCTGGACCTCAGGTACGCGAGGACCGCCAGGACTCTGCGGTGGTGCATGGCCTGGTCACGCGGGAGCCCCAGCTTGGTGAAGATCGATGCGGTGTGCTTCTCGACGACCTTGGCGGAGACGAAAAGCTCCTTGGCGATCGCGTTGTTGGCGTGGCCCTCGGCCATCAGGCGCAGCACGTCCACCTCCCGGTCCGTCAGCGACGAGATGGGGCTGTCGGCCCGCCGGGCGGGCGCCTCGACCAGGCGTTTCGCCAGCGTCGGCTCGATCACGATCTCGCCGGCGGTGATGCGGTCCAGCGTGTCGGCCAGCACCTGGACGCCCGCGACGCGCTCCTTGAGCCGGTAGCCGATGCGCTCGGCGCCGATCTCCAGCACGCGCATCAGGTAGTGCGTCTCGGCGTAGTGGGACAGCAGCAGCAGGCCCGTCTCGGGGCTGAGCGCCCGGATCTTCTCGGCGGTGGTCAACCCCCCGTCGGGTTCCGGGGGCATCCTGATGTCGAGGACCGCCACGTCCACCTTCTCGGTGGCCACGATCCCCAGCAGCGAATCACCGTCGCCGACGCAGCCGACGACCTCGTGCCCGGCAGCCTGCAGCAGCAGGACCAGCCCCTCCCGGAACAGCGCGCCGTCCTCGGCGATGGCTACCCGCACAGCAGCACCGCCCGCAGATTGCGCCAGGTCGACGAACCCGGCCGTTGCTCGGTTATGCGCACGCGCACGACCCTCCTGCCTCGCACTCGCACCCGCACGGTCGTACCGGGTTCCAGAGTAGCCAGGTGATCCGCGACGAGGAGACCGGTCCGCACTCGCGCCTGCGGGCCGAGCTCGTGCTCCGGCAGATCCAGCCGAATCAGCAGGTCGTAGCGCTCGGCGAGGGACAGGCACGTCGGTTCCAGGCCTTCGGCGAGCACCGGCGGGTGGATCAGCCCGCCGAGCTGGCGCAGGTTCTCGATGAGCGAGATGACCGTTTCCCGCAGCACCTCGATGCGGGAGGAGACGCGCAGGTCGGCGACTCCGGCGGAGAACAGGTCCAGTTCGACCGCCAGCGCCGACAGGCCCGCCGCGGGGCCGTCGTTGAGCGCACGTTCCAGCTCGAACCGGTACTCGGCGGCACCGCGGCCGGGCACGCGCAGCCAGCCGGGCAGCCACCTGCCGCCCCGCACGTTGTACCTGCCCGCACTCCCGACCATCGTCCCAGCCTCGCGCGAGCGGCTGCCCGGCAAAAGGGTGCCAGCCCGTTGCGGTGGTAGGGCTATCCCCACGGTTCGACGGCTCGCATAGGGTTGACGCGAGCTGAGTTGTGATTATCTTTTGCTGACGCGAAGGGAGCACACAAGGTGCGTTACGGCGTTGGCATCGACCTCGGGACTTCGTTCACCTCCGCTGCGGTCAGCGGCGAGGGCGGTACCCGCATGGTGTCGCTGTCATCCGAGGTGGTCATCCCCTCAGTTGCGCACCCGGCTCCGGACGGTGCGCTGCTGACCGGGAACTCCGCGCTGAACGCGGTGTCCGACCCGGCTCAGGTGGCCCGCAACTTCAAGCGCAGGCTGGGCGATCCCACACCGCTCGTGCTCGGCGGCTCCGCCTACTCGCCCGCTGCGCTGATGGCCGCGCAGCTGCGCGACGTCCTCGACATCGTGACCCGGGAGATGGGCGCAGCGCCGGAATCCGTCGCGCTGACCTACCCGGCGATCTGGGGCCCCTACCGGCAGGAGCACTTCACCGAAGTTCCCCGGCTGGCGGGCGTGGAGGACTTCCGCCTGATCACCGAGCCGGAAGCGGCCGCCACCCACTACTCCACCGAGCGCAGGCTCGAAGACGGCGAGGTCGTCGCCGTCTACGACCTCGGCGGCGGCACGTTCGACACCACGATCCTGCGAATGCGCGCCGGACGCATGGAGATCCTCGGCACGCCGGAGGGGATCGAGCACCTGGGCGGCATCGACTTCGACGAGGCGCTGCTGGCCCACATCGACCAGCGGCTCGACGGCGCGATCAGCCGGCTCGACCCGACCGAGCCCAGGGCGGCGTCCGCGCTCGCCACGATCCAGGCGATGTGCGTGCGCGCCAAGGAGGAGCTCTCCACCGAGCCGGACGTGAACCTCACGATCCCGCTGCCCTCCGGCCCGCGCGGCGTGACCATCACGCGGCTGGAGTTCAACGAGATGATCCGGCCGTCGGTGCAGCTGACCACCGAGGCGCTGCACCGGACCACGACCTCGGCCGGGCTGCGCGCCGACGACCTCTCGGCGGTGCTGCTCGCGGGCGGTTCGTCCCGCGTCCCGCTGGTCGCGCAGATGCTGTCCCAGGAGTTCAACAAGCCGGTCCGGGTCACGCTGCACCCGAAGTTCACGGTCGCGCTGGGCGCGGCGCGCACCGCGACGCAGCCGAGACCCGCCCCCGCGTCCGAGGCGACTCCGGAACCCGTTGCCTCCCAGTCCGTTCCGGAGGGTCCCGCGCGCAAGAAGAACTGGCTGGTGCCCGCAGTCGCGGCCCTGGCGGCCCTGGTCATCGGCGTGGGCGTGACCGTGTTCGCCACCACCGGCAGCGATTCCGACGCGACCAGAGGTGCGGTCGCCGAGAAACCCGCTCCGCCGGCAGGTCCGCTGCCGGTCTACGACGGCAAGGCGCTCGAACCCTTCGCCGGCTACCTCGGCTCCGACGTCAACTGGGGCGGCTCCTACATCTTCGACGAGGGCACCGAGCAGGGATCGGTGATCAAGGCCGTCGCCGACCCCGCCAACGAGGGCCTGCGGGTGTCCTGGATGGAGGACAAGCCCGCCCAGATGTACTTGCAGACCAACAGCCCTCGCAGACCGCTCGACCTCACGGCCTACTCCGCGAACGACGGGGCGCTTGTCTTCGACGCGATCGTGCACACCCCGCCGACCGGCGAGACCACGAAGATCGGGATGCACTGCGAGTTCCCCTGCCGCTCCGAGGTCCCGGCCAGCCACCTGTTCGCCAACCTCCAGCCGGAACACCGCACCACGGTGAAGATCCCGCTGTCGTGCTTCGTCAGCGGCGGACTCGACCAGCGGCGGGTCAACACGCCGTTCCTGGTGTGGTCCCAGCGCCGGATGGACATCACCTTCGCCGACGTGCGCATCGAGCCCCAAGTGCCCGACGCAACTCCCTGCAACGCGCTGAGCTAGAAGCTGATGTGGGTTGCTTTGCGTGACGGTGCGAGTGGCGGAACTTCAGCGGCGCTGTGGACTCCGCGCGCCACTCCTGATGTATGCCAATACACGGCGTCGCGGCGTGCTCGCCACAGCACCGCTGAAAAACCCGCGACGGTGCCAGCTGAGTCCCACACCTGAAAACAGCGGCTACGCCGCTCTTCCCGAACAATTCCTAGACCGCTTCGAGCATGGGGCGGAAGCGGTCTCGCAACGACCGGATCGCGTGGTGCAGGCGGCTTTTCACCGTCCCGACCGGCACGCCGAGCGCGGTGGCGGCCGAGGCCGTGGTGCGGTCGGTGACGTAAACCTCGACGACCGCGCTGCGGTGCGCCGGGGAGAGGTGGTCGAGCAGCTCGTCGACGACCATCCGGCTCTCGACCTCGTCGCTGGGCGCGGACTGCACGGCCCGGTTCGCCAGCTCCTCGCTCTCGAACGCCACCTCGGTGGGCCGCGCCTTGCGGCTGCGGTGCTGGTCGACGGCGACGTTGTGGGCGACGCGCAGCAGCCAGCCGCGCACCGAGCCGTTGCCGTTGCTGAGCCGGTCGGCGTGCCGCCACGCCCGCAGCCAGGTCTCCTGCACGATGTCCTCGGCGAGGTAGCGGTCCCCCGTCAAGCGAGTGGCGTAGGAGAGCAGCGCGGCACCGTGCTCGCGAATGACACCGTCCATGTCGGTAGCAACGGGCCGAATGGTGCTCTTGGTGTCCATTTTCGCCATTCCTCTCTCGACGGATGATCCGGGAAGCCCTACCCGGCCGTGACTAAGAGGAATGCTTTCGCGTTTCGCGGCAGGAATCGTCGGGTCTGTCCCTCCGTTCCCCGGTGCTGTCCCGCACTTTCGGGGGAGGCTGACCCGCTCAAGGGGGTAGGGCTATCCCCCACCCGACGTCCGGTAGAGCGCCGAGAGCTCCCGGGCCGCGTCGGTGACCGCGCCGATGAGATCGTCCATCCTGTCGTCGCCGAAGCGCACGGTGGGTCCCTGGACGACGACCGAGGCGATGACGTGCCCGGTCTGGTCGTGCACCGGGGCCGCCACGGCCCGCACGCCGACGAGCCGCTCCTCGTTGTTCAACGCGTGACCCCGCGACCGGATACGGGCGAGTTCGTCGGCGAGCTCGGCGTGCGTGGTGATCGTGTTCGGCGTGTGGCGCTGGAACGGCTCGGGCATGGTGGCCGGCTCGGTGCCGAAGGCCAGCAGGGTCTTGCCCATGGCGCAGACGTGGATCGGATTGCGGGCGCCGGGTTCCTGGTCGTAGCGCAGCGGGTGCGTCGACGGGATCTGCACCAGCACCGCCACCTCGTCGCCGATGCGCGTGCCGAGGCTGACGGCTTCACCGGTCCGGTCGCGCAGCGCGGTGAGGACCGGGTGCATGACGGTGGTGCCCATGCGCTCCAGCGCGAGCCTGCCGAGGATCGCGGTGGTCGGGCCGAGGAAGTAGCGCTCGGTGGCCGGGTCCTGCGCGAGCATGTCGGCGGTGTGCAGGGCGCGCATGATGCGGTGCGCGGTGCTGACGGTCAGACCGAGCTGCGTGGCCACGGCGGTGGGGGTCAGCTGCTCGGCCTTCTCGAAGCAGCGCAGCACGGCCATCGCCCGGTCCACCGACTGGGTGCCCGAGCGCCGTTCCCCGGTCAGCTCGGGCATGCGCCGTCGCCCTCGGCGTTCGGGTCGACCTCGGCCCACAGGCTCGGCAGGTTCACCACGATGCCCTCCTGGGTGCTGCGGGCGATGACCACCACGGCCTCCTCGTCGGCGGAGGGGTTCTCCTCGCGGTGCGGGACGTAGGGCGGCACGAAGATGTAGTCGCCCGGCTCGGTCTCGACGCGGACCTCCTCGGGCCCCTCGGCGAAGACGAACACGGGGTGCCCGGAGACGACGTAGATGGCGGTCTCGGCCTCGCCGTGGTGGTGGTCGCCGGAGTTGGTGGCCGGTCCCACGTGGGTGCGGCCCATCCACAGCTTCTCCGAGCCGACGGTCTTGCCCGAGATGGCCTCGAAGCGCCGCATCCCGGAGGTCTGGTTGGTGTCGGAGGTGAGCCCGCCGCCGCGGACGTGCTCCAGCTTCTGATGCCAGTCCGCGGTGCCGCCGGGCCGGTTCTCGTTGCCTGACAAGGACTTCTCCTCGCTGTTCCTACATAGTGGTCGGCCTTGATGTCCAGCCTGCCACGTTCATACCGTGTGGGACGTCAATATTGCAATGTGGGACGGCAGATCGGAGATGCCAGATGGCCGTCGAGTTCGTGGGAATGATCCGCACCGCCGACACCTCGGAGATCCGCCCGCCCAGCGGCCCGGCCGTCGACCGCGACTACGTCCGCCGGTTCGCCCAGGCCCACGAGGAAGCCGGGTTCGACCGGGTCCTGATCGGCTACCACTCGTGGGACGCCGACGGCTTCGCCGTCGCCACCCACGCCGCCGCCCACACCGAGCGCCTGGGCTTCCTGCTCGCGCACCGACCGGGCTTCGTGGCTCCGACGCTGGCCGCGCGCAAGCTCGCCACCGTCGACCAGCTCACCGGCGGGCGGCTGGCGGTGCACGTCATCAGCGGCGCCAGCGACACCGAGCAGCGCCGCGACGGCGACTACTCGGACAAGTCCGCCCGCTACCGGCGCACCGACGAGTACCTGGACGTGGTGCGCCGCGTCTGGGAGGCCGAGGAGCCGATCGATCACGAGGGCGAGTTCTACCGCTTCGCCGGTTCGCGTTCCGAGGTCGCACCGGTCAACGGTCGGCTGCCGATCTACTTCGGCGGGTCCTCGGCGGACGCCTACCGCGTCGGCGGCAAGCACGCCGACGTGTTCGCGCTGTGGGGAGAGCCGCTGGCCGAGACCGCCGAGCAGATCGCCGCGGTCCGCAAGTCCGCCGCCGACCACGGCAGGAACCCCGACGACGTGGGGATCTCGGTGTCGTTCCGGCCGATCATCGGGCGCACGGACGCCGAGGCGTGGGAGCGCGCGCACGGCATCCTCGACACGATCACCTCGCGCAACCCCGGCTCGCCGGGCGCGATGCTGGCGTTCCCGTCCGCGGAGCGCGGTGTCGGCTCGCAGCGGCTGCTCGACGCCGCCGACAAGGGCGACCGGCACGACCGAGCACTGTGGACGGCACCGGCGAAGGCCACCGGTGCGGCCGGGAATTCCACGGCGCTGGTGGGAAGTGCGGAGACCGTCGCGCAGGCGCTGCTGGACTACGTCGACATCGGCGTCACGACGCTGCTGATCCGCGGCTACGAGCCGCTGGAGGACGTCGTCGACTGGGGCCGCCACCTGCTGCCGCTGGTCCGCCGAGAACTCGCCAACCGCTGACCTGGAAGGACCACGGTGTTCCCTCTCCCGCCTGCACGCCGGCTCATCGCCGTTCTCGCGATCCTGCTCAGCGCCGTCGCGACGCTGACCGCCTGCGGCTCCTCCGACGACGAGGTCGTGCTGCGCGTCGGCGACCAGACCGGCGAGACGCAGTCCCGGCTGCGCGCGGCCGGTCTCCTCGACGACCTGCCCTACGAGATCGAGTGGTCGCAGTTCCCGGCGGCGGTCAACCTGCACGAGGCGCTGCGCGCCGACGCGATCGACATCGGCTCCGCGGCGGACTCCCCGACGGTGTCGGCCATCGCCGGGGGCTCGCGGATCAAGGCGGTCGCCGCCTGGAACAACGGCGGCAAGGGCACCTACGTCCTCGTGCCGAAGGACAGCCCGATCCGCGACCTCGCCGACCTCAAGGGCAAGCGCATCTCCCCCAGCACCCGGGGCAGCGTCGCCCACTACCTGGTCCTGGGCGCCCTGGAGAAGGCCGGGCTCAGCCAATCCGACGCCACCCTCAACTACCTCGCCCCCACCGACGCCAGCTCGGCGTTCTCCACCGGCAGCATCGACGCCTGGGCGACGTGGGGCGTCTACGCGGCCCGCACCCGAGGCCAGCTGGGCGCCCGCGTCCTCACCGACGGCGCGGGCATCAACAGCGGGCTGAGCGTCCTCAGCGCCACCGACCAAGCCGCGGCCGACCCCGCCAAGCGCACTGCCATCGCCGACTTCGCCGACCGCGTGGACCGCAGCTACGAGTGGGCTAAGCAGAACCCGCAGGACTTCGACCGCTGGTACTCGAAGTTCGCCCGCCAACCCCTGGAGGTCGCCGCCCAGATCCGGCCGGAGCAGACCGCCTACCAACGAATCCCGGTCGACGACGCCTTCGCGGCGCAACTCCAGACGACCTTCGACACCTGGACCCGGGCAGGAGTCCTCCAAGGGCGAAAGGACCTCCGCGACTACGTCGATCCGACCGTCACCGCACCCTGATCCCTCCGGCGAAGCGGTGACCTGGGTGACCACGACCGATCGGTTCCTACCCGGCCGGACCAGGTTGCCTGGGTTTCCGCAGGTGGAGGCAGAAGCAGGCGCCTCCCCCCTCGTCGGGCTCGTACCAGGCGCTCCCGCCGTTGGCCTCCGCGAGGCTGCGGACGATCCACAGCCCGAGACCGGTTCCCTCGACTTCCCGCCCGGCGTTCGGCTCGCGGCTGTAGCGCTCGAAGAGGTGGGGCACGAACTCCGCCGGAACTCCCGGGCCGCTGTCCCGCACCCGGAGCTCCGCCCGGCCCGACCGCTCGGTGGCGCGGACCTCGATGGGTGGTCTTCCGTGGAGGAACGCGTTCTCCAGGTAGATGGTGAGCATCTCGTAGAAGTCCTGGCGGTCCACGAAGGCCACGAGATCCGGGCTGCACGAGACCTGCACGTCCTGGGCCTTGTCCCCGCAGTCGGCGATCCGTTCGAGGACGAGCGCGAGCACCGCCACGGGTTTGGGGTAGGAGCGCGATTCCTCCGCGTCGATCCGAGACGCGGTGAGCAGCTTGCGCATGAGTGCCTGGAGGCCCTCCATGCGGTTGATCACCTGGTTGACCATCTCGACGCCGTGCTGATCGCCGTTGCCGGAGAGGTGGTCCCGGAGGAGGTGCACGAGCAGCTTGATCTCGGCGACCGGCGTGCGGAGCTCGTGGGCGGCGACCGCGACGATCGTCGTCTGGCGCTCCAGGGCGCTCTCGAGGTCGTGCTCGGCTTCCTTGCGCCGCGTGACGTCGCGCAGGGCCGCGACGTGGATGCGTTCGCCCTGCCAGGTCGTGGCGGTCACGCGCATCTCGACCACCCGCGGCGACCTGCCGGGGGCGAGCAGGTCGATCTCGCTGGTCTCGTGGACGACCACCGGGAAGCCGAACGGTGTTCCGACGAGCTCTCCCGCCGATCGGCCGAACATCGCCTCAGCGGCTGGGTTGCACGAGCGAATGATCCCTCGGTGGTCGACCGCGACGATCCCGTCCGCGGAGGCCGTCGCCAGGTGCTGGTCCCCACCGCTCTGCAACGGAGAGCCGGAGATCCGCTCTTCGCCTTCTCCGCTGGATCGAGCGTTCGGCCGGTCGCTCATCCGATCACCGTTCCGCCTGCTAGCGCGGCTCTGCCGGCCGTTGCGGCTGCTCGGGGACCAACGGCGTGGCGAACAGGGCGCGGGACGCCCCGTGCAGCGGTTCGCCGATGTGCATGCCGAGGCCGTCGATGTCCACCTGCCGGATGCGGTGGTCGTGCGCGGTGCCCCGTGCCTGGACGACGGCGATGGCCCGCCGGACCTCGCCGCCGTGCTCGAAGTCGCGGAGCAGGATCGTGATGTCGGCGAGGCTGGCGATCTCCACTGCGAGGTCGGGTGTGAGCGACGGCGCGAGACGGGGGCCGGCCGCCGAGGTGAGCAGTGCGGTGATCTCGCGGGGCCGCAGCACGGCCCCCAGCGCGACGAGGAAGTCCAGCAGCGCCCGCGAGGTGGTGATCCGCTCGAGCGCGGAGAGCGTGTCGATCACTATCCGGCGGGGCTCGAAATCGGTGACGTTGCGGCGCAGCCGGATGAAGTGGTCCTCCATCGACGACTCCTCCGGGTACTCCGACACCACTCGCAGCAGCCCGGTCTCCTCCATCGCGTCCAGGTCCAGACCCCAGCCCGCGGCGTTGCGCACGAGCTGCTCCCGGGTCTCGTCGAAGGTGTAGAACAGGCATCGCTCCTGGGCGTCGAGCGCGGCGGTGGCGAAGTGCAGTCCGGCCAGCGTCTTGCCCGATCCGGACGAGCCGCTCAGCAGCGCGATCGCGTCCCGGTAGAAGCCGCCACCGCACATCTCGTCCAGCTCGGCGTTGCCCGAGGACACGCGGGTCCGCGAAGCCCGCGCCCGCGTCCCGAGGAACGCCAGGGGCAAGACGACGATCCCCTCCTGCGGGTCGATGGCGAACAGCCACTCGCCGGTGCGGTGGGCGGCGCCGCGGAACTTGACGATCTCGACGGTCCGGCGGCGCTGCTCGTGGCGCAGGACGTTGCGGAGGATGATCACGTTGTTGAGCACGAACTCCTCGACGCCCAACCGCGACACGCCGTCGTGCTCCGCCGTTCGCTCAGCGGTCAGCACGGAGGTGACCCCGATCCTCTCCAGGGAGGACGCGATTCGGAACAGCTCTTGGCGGATGTTCCCGGCGTCGCTGAACCGGGTGAGGATCGCGCCGATCGAGTCGAGCACGACGCGGGTCGCACCCGTGCGGCGGACCGCGTGCTCGATGCGGGCGACCAGCGCCGAGAAGTCGTAGTCGCCGACGGTGGAGGTCTCCTCGACGTCTTCCGAAGCGTCGAGGAAGGTCCACTTCTCCTCGCGTTCCCACAGCTCGATGGGCTTGCCCATCGATCGGGCGTTGCGGCGGATGGCGGGGGCGGTCTCCTCGAACGTGACGAAGACACCGGCCTGGTCGGCAGCGCGGATGCCGTGAGCGAGGAACTCGACGGCGAAGAGCGTCTTGCCGCTGCCGGTCGTGCCGGTCACCAGCGTGGACCGCCCGGCGGGCAACCCGCCCGACGCGACCTGGTCGAAACCGCTGATGCCGGTCGGAACCCGTTCGATCGCATCGCTGCTGCTCACGACTCACCCTCCTTCCGAGAACAGCGCATCGGCATCGGGCAGGCCCAGGGCGACCGTGATGCGGCGATGGTCCGAGAGGTCCCCGATCACCCGGCGTTGCGGCAACGGCGCGAGCCTGACCACCGTCGGCGTGGCCAGGATCCGCAGCTCCCCGGCCAGGTCCGGGCGTTCCGCGACGTCGACGACCTCGATCTCGTAGCGGCCGGGCACCCGGTGTTCGCACACCGCACGCAGGTTGTTCTTCGCGGCCTGGGAGCGCTCCGTCTGCCCGACCACGAACAACCTGAACGTAAATTCAGCCACCTGAAACACGCGCTCCCGCCCACACCGAGCCGAACGGATGTGCGGCGGCACCTCACGCCGCCGACCAGCTCATCGTCCCCCAACGCGCCGAACACCGCGCTCCGCGAACACCCGATCTGGCTGCGATCTCCGGAGAACGCACCCACGACGCCGAGCAAGACCGGGAAACCCTTGGCATCGGCCGGTGTTCTGCGGCTAATCTCGGGCGCGTGGGTGATCAGTGCGTGTTCTGCGGGATCGTGGCCGGTGAGCTCCCGAGCGTGAAGGTGGCCGAGGACGACACCACGGTGGCGTTCATGGACATCAACCCGGCTTCGGACGGCCACCTGCTGGTCATTCCCAAGCAGCACAGCCAGGACCTGTTCGACATCCCGGCCGATGACCTCTCCGCCGTCACGCTCACCGCGCAGCGCGTCGCCAAGGCGGCCGCGAAGGAGTTCGGCGCCGACGGGGTGAACCTGCTCAACTGCTGCGGGGCCACCGCCTGGCAGTCGGTGTTCCACTTCCACCTGCACGTCATCCCGCGCTACCGCGACAAGACCAAGGACACGCTGACGCTGCCCTGGAGGCCCGACGTCCCGGGCGACGAGAACACCCTCGCCGACCTCGGCAACCGCCTCGCCGACGCCCTGAACTGACGCGAAGAGCCCCGACCCGGTCACCGGGGCAGGAGGTCGGGTACGAGCCTGGTCAGATCAGGTAGGGCGTCGGTGATGCTGCTGGGGCGGGTGCTGCAGGTGGCGCGGTAGCGTTCGGCGTTGCTTCCCGTGGTGCCCAGGGCTTGATCTGCGAAGTGGGCGATGGTGTCCGAGGTCTGGTGGGAGTTGCGGTGCAGGGCGATGTTGTGGCCGGCGGCGGGGATGACGGCAGCGCGCAGGCAGGCGTGCGGGTGGAAGCCCGGGGCCTCGTAGTCGGCGAGCGCTGAGCCGGCGCGTTCGAGCGCTTCGGGCGAGTCGTGGACACCGGCGGCAGTGCGGCACGAGGAACCGCCGGGACCGCAAACGAAGTCGTCGTGCTGGCCGTTGATGAGGAACGCGGGGATGCGGATTCCCTTGTGCGTCCCGTCGTACTCGCGGCTCAGGGCGAGCGGTTCGGTGACCGTCATGGGGTTCTGCAGCCTGTCGTCAACCGCGAGCATCGCGGGATCTGCGCCGGGCCCGCGGAAGAAGGGCAGCTGGGGACGGGTTCCCGGGCGTGAGGCCAGGTAGCCGGGGTCGGCTTTCCAGGGCGCTGGGGGCAGCGCGGGCTGCAGAGCGGCGGGGATCATCGTGGACATCAGGTTCACGCCGTGCTCGAGCCGGAACCTGTTGCTGTAGCCCGTGCCGATGACGAGATCGGCATCGTTGTGAATCGCGCTCTCCAACCAGACGACGGCCGCGCCGTAGGAATGACCGACGAGGCCGACTCGGGGGTACCGCGTTCCGCCGACACCGCCGTTGCGGAGCTGGGTGATGAGCTGGTGGACCGTCTCCGCAGCCGCGTTGGGAGTGATGAGCGCGCTGAGCGGGTGGTCGCTGCGGCCCGCGCCGACGCGGTCGATGTTCAGCGTCGCGTACCCGTGGTCGACCAGGCGGTTGACGGTGGAGTACGTCCCGGGCTGGAAGGGCGAATCCCAGTACCAGGTGCCGTGGGTGAGCCCGTGCACGAGGAGCAGCACGGCGGGCTGCTGACCGGTGGCCTCCGCTCGGGCCCGCGTGGCTTCGCTCATGCACAGCTCGCCGTGGATCGTGCTGGGCACGGACGGCTCCGACAGCGCGGGCAGGGTGTTCGCCGGGACCGCCACCGCCGGGAGCCGCACCGGCAGCTCACCGACGAAAGGGCAGGTCTTGCCCAGCGACCGGGTCGGTGTGCCGAAGTCCCGCGAGTCCTGGAGAGCAGGACCGGCAGCTGCCGACGGGATGATCATCGGCACGGCCAGGACGGTGGTGATCGTCGCGAGAGCCCGCCCCCACGACCTTCTGATTGCGCGCATGACTCCCCCGAGAGATGAGCGTGACCGGGTAGGCGAATGACCGGACGAGGTCATTCGCCTGCGAGTGATGGGATTCGGCCGCGGAAGTGCGGCGATGGCGGCACCAGGCGTCGCCGCGCCTGGCCGCGTGTCAGCGCCTGGAGATCAGTGCGCGCTCAGCGGGCGTATGAGGTCGGAGCTGTGAATCCGGAACCTCGTGTTCGTGCGCGGCGCGGCCATGGCCCCTCCCCCTCGTCATCGCAGTGGAGCCTGGCGCGAGGCCGGGTCCGACTCCGCAACTCCACTGGTGAGCGACATTCTCATGTGGACTCAACCGCGCCGCCACTCGAAGATCGACCAGCTCGGTCAGAAGATGGACCAGCCGGTGAGCGTGGTGAAGTGATCGAGCGCGGCGACCCCGGCGACGGAGTTGCCTCGGGCGTCCAGACCCGGGCTCCACACGGCGATCGCACAACGTCCCGGCACGATCGCGAGGATCCCGCCGCCGACGCCGCTCTTGCCGGGAATACCAACGCGGTAGGCGAAGTCGCCTGCGGCGTCGTAGGTCCCGCAGGTGAGCATGATCGCGTTGACCCGCTTGGCCTGCCTGCGGGTGAGCAGCTCCGAACCGTCCCGGCGCACGCCGTGCGCGGCGAGGAACCGCCCGGCCAGGGCCAGGTCGCGGCAGCTCATCTCGATCGAGCACTGCCGGACGTACTGGTCGAGCACCGTCGCCACCGGGTTGCGCATGTTGCCGTAGGACGCCATGAAGTGCGTCAGCGCCAGGTTCCGGTCGGCGTGCGCGGCCTCCGAGGCCGCCACCTCCGCGTCGACCCGCAGGTCCGGGTTGCCGCTCTCGGTGCGCAGGAACGCCAGCAGCTCGCCGCTGGCGTCGCCGACCTGCGAGATCAGCTCGTCGGTGACCGTCAGCGCGCCCGCGTTGATGAACGGGTTCCGCGGGATCCCCCGTTCGTGCTCCAGCTGGATCAGGGAGTTGAAGGCGTTGCCCGAGGGCTCCCGGCCGACGCGGCGCCACAGCGCCTCATCGCTGCCGGCGAGCACGAGCGCGAGGGTGAAGACTTTCGAGATGCTCTGCACCGAGAACGGCATCTGCCAGTCGCCGACCCCGCGCACGCGCCCTTCGAGATCCGCGATGGCGATGCCGAAATGAGCAGGATCGACCCTCGCGAGCGCCGGGATGTAATCCGCGACCACCCCGCTCCCGCGCAGCGGTGCGACCTCATCGACGATCCGCCCGAGCAACTGGTTCAACTCCACGAGCGACCATCATGTCATCGCCGCGGTTCACAAGAGACCACGAGGGCGCGAAAAGCCCCGGCCGTCGATCGGCCGCGGCCGATCAGAGGATCGCAAGCGGTGTCGCCCGGTCCGGCGCTGGGAACTGCGCGTCGAGCTCGGCGAGATCGTCCTCCGACAACCGGATCTGCAACGCCGCGTGGTTCTCCTCGACGTGGCCGCGAGTCGCGGCCTTCGGAATCGCGCAGAGACCGTCACCGGACAGGACCCAGGAGATGGCGATCTGCGCGGGCGTGACCCCGTGGCGCTCCGCGACCCGCCTCAAGACCGGGTCCCCGAGCAACCGACCCTGCTCGATCGGTGAGTACGCCATCACCGGCAGCTCCCGCTCCCGGCACCGAGGCAGCAGGTCGAACTCGATCCCGCGCCGCGTGAGGTTGTAGAGCACCTGGTTGACCGCGCAGTCGCTGCCGCCTTCCTGCCCCCACAGCTCCCGCATGTCGTCGGTGTCGAAGTTGCTGACCCCGAAATGACGGATCTTGCCGTTGTCGCGCAATTCCTCGAACGCTTCGAGCGTCTCGTCCAACGGCGTTCCGCCCCGCCAGTGCAGCAGGTAGAGATCGAGGTGATCGGTCCCCAACCGGCGCAGGCTGCGCTCGCAGGCCTCGACCGCGCCCCGCCGGTCGGCGTTGTGCGGAAACACCTTGCTGACCAGGAAGACCTCGTCCCGCCGACCGTCGATCGCCTCGCCGACCACTTCCTCGGCGCCACCGCTGCCGTACATCTCAGCGGTGTCGATCAGCCCGAGGCCGAGGTCGAGTCCGTGCCGCAGCGCCGCGGTCTCCGCCGCGCGGTCCGAACCGCGTTCGCCCATCCCCCAAGTGCCCTGCCCCAGCACGGGCAGATCACCGCCGGACGGCAGTCGCAGATGTCGCATCGTTCGCACTCCGTTTCGCGTTGTCGACGAGCAGGCGTGCCGGGCGCGACCACCAGTCTAGGGAACGTGCCCCCCATCGCGCCGCGGTCCGACGAGCCCCCGCGCCAAGCCACCCGGCCACGACCAGCGCCACCACGAGCCACGTCACGAGTCGCCAGGACTCACCTGAGACCAGGTCGTTCCCGAGCCGGATTCCTCGACACCGCGCTCGGCGACGCCCCACCACCGCTGCGGACGAGTGAGTCGGGCCCCCGCTCACTCCGAGGGCCGGACCGCGACGAGTTCCACGGCGGGGCTGTTGAACCTCCGCTGACGCACGCGGAGTCCGACCTCCGCGAATCCCGCCCGCAGGGCTTCCTCGCGCAGCACCTCGGGCTCCACGCCGAGGACGTGCCGGTGGACGCTGAGCACCAGCCGTCCACCAGGTCGCAGCACGCGGAACGCTTCGGAGAACCCCCGCGCGCGCTCCCACAACATCACGTTGTTCACCGAGATCACCGCATCGGCGAAGTCGTCGGCGCACCCGGTCCGCTCGGCCGCACCGTCGCGAACCTCCACCAGTCCCCGCGCGATCTCCTCCGCGCACCTCGACGCAGCCATCTCCCGCATCGCGACCGACGGATCCACACCCAGCACGTGCCCTCCCGGCGACACGGCCGCAGCGGCCAACCGCAGGCC
>NZ_SMKS01000161.1:0-501 GCF_004348435.1 Saccharopolyspora terrae
CACTCCAGCCGGACTTCACGGCTGGAGTGAGTGGGAAGAGAGCGCCACGGACAGTATGTCGCAGGTAAAAAGTGCAGCCACGCAGACCTTTGATGGTATTGCACAGAATATGGCGGCGATGCTGACCGGCAGTGAGCAGAACTGGCGCAGCTTCACCCGTTCCGTGCTGTCCATGATGACAGAAATTCTGCTTAAGGGTTGTTTGACTAGTGCCTCTACTGCATGGGGGGCCAGAATGACTAGTGGCTGTCCCATGGTTAGCTTGCCTGCATCCTTTGTCAGTACGGCAATGGCTGCTACCATCCGTAGGCAAGGGGGCCACCCAGCTGCTACTGGGTCTAGCTTTTTGGACAGGTAGGCCACCGGCCGACGCCAAGGTCCCAGTTTTTGCGTTAGGACACCTTTGGCGTAGCCCTGCTTCTCGTCGACAAAGAGTTCAAAGGGCTTAGTCAAATCTGGCAACCCCAGGGCTGGGGCAGTTAGAAGAGCTTGCTTGATTTC
>NZ_SMKS01000029.1:0-77297 GCF_004348435.1 Saccharopolyspora terrae
GCCCTACACCCCACGCCACAACGGGAAAATCGAACGCTACAACCGAATCCTGGCCGAAGAGTTCCTCTATGCCCGCGTCTGGACCAGCGAGCACCACCGCACCGCAGCCCTAGCGATCTGGAACGTGTACTACAACTACCATCGGCCACACACCGCCGCCGGAGATCAGCCACCAGCATCCCGACTCCCCACCGGCGTCACCAACGTCACGGCCTCATACAACTAGGCGACTGCTGGACGCCGAACGTCGAGGATGTTCGCCTGGTTCTCCTTGAAGCGTTCGAACAGCGCGCTCGGCCCCTCGCTGTGCACGACCCCGGCTTCACCGGAAGTGATGGGGATGAGCGAAATGATCTGCAGTTCAGGCTGATTGTTGTCTGGGAACACATCGAACGAGCCGCCGAAGAAGGGGCTTTGGTGGGCGAGGACGGCTTGAATTTCCGTGCCGTTGACGATCGGCTGGCGGTTCTCGATCACCATTCCGTATTCGAGTCCGCGACCGTTCTTCAAGATCATGGAAGCGGTCGAATCCACAAGGTACTGAGCCACGTTTTCCTGTCCGTCCCAGAGCGAGCAGGCGAGTTCTTCGGGCAGCATCGAGGTGATTGTCTGGAACCGAAGTCCATTCGTGACGATCGTGCTGATCGGCGGCTCGTCCCGGTGGAAGGAGGTCAGGTCGTATCCGCGGTTGCCTTGGTCGGACTGTGCGGACTCGACGCGCTGGACCGGCCCGAGGTGGTGTTCAAGGTGACCGAGCACTCCACTCGACCCTGTCGGCGTGCCCATGTAACTCTCCGATCGTCTCGGGTTTCGAAAGTGGCGTCCGCAAGCAACTTCAGTCTACGTGCGGACGTCCACCGGTGATCTTGTGGGCGTCAATGGCCATGTCTGGGGTCGCCCGGCTTCTTCGATCCCTTGTAAACCTCGTTCGGATCGGTTGGAGCAATATCGATCGATTTGAAGTCCGCCTCTGGGAAGAGTTGGCGGGCAAGATCCGGATAACGTCCATAACCCGGCTCGGTAGATTCATGCCCGTGTCCCTCATTTGCTGCTTTGGCTTCCAGCCGGTAGTGATCGGGGTTGTCGTAGATCGCCCGATACTGCTCCGTCGTCATCTCGTGGAAGAGTCCGAACCGCTGCTGTCGCCAGTACTCGTAGTCGTAGTCATGTCCCATGTGGGCGGATTCGGGTTCTGGAAGGGCGAACTTGGAGTGCGGCGGTGCAGGGGGCTGCTCACCGTTCAAGAACCAATCCGGGGGATCTGTCGCGGCTCGCTGTCCCTTGTCGTTGATTTCGTAGAACTGGGGGCCTGCGACCTTGTCATGCGGTGGTGGCGGGGGTTCTTCCCCCCGGGTGAACCATTCCGGTGGTTCGGTGGGAGTGCGGCGGCCATCGGCGGCCACCTCGTAGAACTGAGGTGGGGTTCCGGGCTGGACCGGGATTCGTTCGCCTGAGGTGGCACACACGTACGACCCGTCTGGGTTCATCTCTGTCCGGCTGTAGACCGTGTACCGGGTGGAGGCGGAGAAACTCGGGCGGTCTTGTCCGTAGACGAAATCAAGCATCTGCCCGTTGATGTGATCGGGTGTCACTCCAGGAATCGGCTGGAGCGGCCCATCAGGCGGCGCCACCCAATCACCGTTGCCGTTGTCGGCCGTTTGGTCCCACCGAAGTGGATTGCCTGCGTGGCCGGGATTGCCACGGGCTTCCGAATCTCCGTACATGCGGTGGGTGTCGGGCAACTTGTCCTTGCGCTGCTGCCGTTCTTCATCACTGAGGCGACCGTCGGTGTTGCGCTGCCCCCGAGCCTCAGCATCCTCCGGCCTCTGGCCTGGATCCTCCCCGTCGCGGGGCGGGTGGAAGCCGTCGTTGCTGGCTGACGTCGTGGTGCCGTCGGGGTGGTGGGTGTCCCAGCCTCCGTTCGGGGGCCAGCCGGGGCGGCCGTCGGGGCCCATGTCGGAGGCGAAGACCCGGCCGTTGCCGTCTGTCCAGGCGAGGCCTCGGGGTGCGGTGACCGGGGTGCCGAGTTCGTTGGCGAGGTCTCGGGCGAGGCCGCTGGTTCCCGCGTCGCAGGAGAGGAGGCGGACCGGTTTGCTGCCGTCGAAGTTGGGGTCGCGGCGGAGCATGTCGGCGAATTCCTTCGCGGAGAAGGTGTTGTCGCCGATGCGGACGCGGCCGTCGGGTAAGGCGTGGACGTCGACGGTGTGGTGGACGCCGTCGTCCGGGACCCGGTTGGCCAGGTCCCGCATGTTGGGGTCGTCGTGGAACGACGAGCCGGCCGGGGTTTCCTGCCGGTTGGCCTCGGCGGTGTCGATCTGCTCCTGGCGCTCCGGCGTGCCCGGATCGGCGTCCTTGGGCTGGTCGGCGTCGTCGTGGCGGTCCGGGCCGTCCTGCCTGTCGCCGTGCGGATCGGAACCGTCGTTGCCGTCGGGCTTGTCGCTGTCCGGGCGCGTGCCGTCGGTGTCGGGGCGCTGCCCGGGGCCGTCCTGACCGTTGGCGGGCTGTGCGCCCTCGGGCCGGGACGCCGGAGCGTCAGGACGCTGTGACTGGCCGCCGGGGCGCGAGGCATCGGGACGCTGGGACTGGCCGTCGGGTCGCGATGCCGGCGCATCCGGTCGCGGCGACGTGCCGTTGGGTTGCGAACCATCAGGTCGTGCCGGAGTGCTGTCCGGACGCGACGGCGTCGGGCCGGGCCTCTGCTGCGGGACGCCGCCGTCCGGCCTGGTGTTCGGGCGCGCGGGAGCGTCGGCGGAACCGCGAGGCGCGGCACCAGGTGAGCCTGCGGTGCCGGTCCATCCGCCGCTGCCGCCGGGACGGCCACCACCTGCGGAAGGCGTTGAGCCGCCCCCGCCCGCCGCGCCGGGGGAGCCGCCCATTCCGCCGCCCATCGCGCCACCGGAGGCCGGCTGGTCGCTGCGCGGTGCGGTCGGAGCAGGCCCCGCCACGCCCGGAGCGGCCGAGGCCGCAGGTGCTGCCGGAGCGTCCACGTTGGACGCTGTCGTGCCCGCGGGCGTGCTCGGCGTGCGGTCGGAGTCGTTGGGCAGCGTGCCGCTGAACGAGCCGCCACCGGAACCACCCGAGTGCGAGCTCGACGATCCCCCGCCGCCTGCGCTCGCCATTCCCGCGCCGGAAGTTCCTCCGCTGCCGGAGGATTCGCGTGATCCGGAGTCGCTCGAGTCGGTCGAGCGCGGGGAGCCGCCCCCATCGCCACCGGATGGTGCGGAACCGCCGGAGTCCGAAGGGGATGGGGCATCGCTTCGACTGGAACCGCTCTCGGACGGTGTGCCGTCGGAGCTCGACGCGGATCGGGAATCGGAGCTCGCCGAGCCGCTGTCCGAGGAGGTGGACGGCGAGTCGGAAGCCGACCGCGGCTCCGAAGGTGAAGAACCGCCGTCGGACGCGGACCTGGCATCGGGGCTGCTCGAGCTGTCCGGCGAGCCGCTGGACGAGCTCTCCGAGGAGCCGCCGGACGAGCGGTCCGAGCCGGATGAGGCCGAGCTGTCCGAGGGGCCGGAGCCGTTGGAGGAATCCGCGGTGCTCGCGGTCGAGTCCGAGGACCTGCTGGAGTCCGACGAACCGCCGGAACCCGAATCCGACGACGACCCGCCCGAGTCACCGGACGAGTCGGAACGGGAGGACCCGCTGTCGGACGAAGACGCGGACGTGCCTGAATCCGACGACGTGGAACCACCGGAATCCGACGTCGAAGAACTGCCGGAGTCGGAGGACGAACCACCCGAGTCCGAGTCGCTGGAGCCGGACGAGGACGAACCCGAGTCAGACGAGGAACCGCCCGAGTCAGACGAAGAACTGCCCGAGTCCGATGAGGAAGACGAGGAGCCGGAGCCCGACGAGCCTCCGTCGGTGTCGGGCACGTCGACGTTGCCGCCGAAGTGCTCCTTGCCCGCGCCGAGGCCGCCCATGCCGGCGCCGGTGGCGCCGCCGGACATCGCCCCGGTGCCGACATCGCCCCAGTCGATCTTGCCTTCCATGATCGCCTGCTCGGCGACGCTGCCCACCGCTCCTTGGGCGGCGCCCAGGGCGCCTTCCTTCAGAGCTTCCTTGCCGATGGACTTCGCGGCGCTCTCGGCGGCCTCACCGGCCGCGTCACCTGCGGCGTCGCCCGCCGCGCGCCCGGCGGCGGTGCCCGCGTTGCCCGCGGCGTCACCGGCCGCGTCGCCGACGGCGTCCCCGGCGCCCCTGCCGACGGACTTGCCGACGCCCTCGAAGACGCCGCCCACGGCACCGCCGATGGCGCCGCTGATCGCGGCTTCCTTGAACTTGCCGCCGTCGAGCCCGTCGCGGTTGCCCATGGCGACCTGCGTGCCCTGCACCGCGAACTCGATCGCGACCGAGGTGGCGACCTCGATGGCGACGTTCTTGAGGATGCTGAAGACCAGCTGCTTGAAGATCTGCAGCACCACCACGCGGGTGATGCCCTGAGCTGCGGCGATGCCGGCGGTGGAGGCGCCGAAGGTGACCGGCGCGGCGGCGAGCATCGCGGCGATCTGGATCGCCAGCGCGATCAGCGAGGCGATGATGGTCAGCTTGGTGTGCTCGACGTCCAGCGCCGCGTCATCGCACGACTTGGCGAGCTTCTCGCACGCCTCCTTCAGCTTCGGCAGCGCTGATTCGCCGCCGTCGCCGATGTCCTTCCACAGCTTGGTGAACGCCTCGCCGGTCTTGCCCTCCATCGCGGACTTGACCTGCTGGGCGCCACCGTTGGCGGAGCTCTGGACCCCGTCGATGCCGTCGGCGGCGGTGCGCCATGCGTCGGCCATCCGACGCATGGCGTCCTCGTCACCTTCGGGCCAGGATTGTCCGACGACGATCGGCAGCAGCCACTTGACCTCGTCGGGCATCTCGATGCTCAAGTGAAGTCAACTCCCTACCGGGGCATGTCCGAGCCGGCCTTGCCGATGCCGCCTGCGGACTGGGTGTCGCCGGACTCGGTGTCGTCGGCGGTGGCTTTGAGGTTGTCGTCGATGTCGCCGAGCGCTTTGACGACCTTCTTCAGGCTGTCCAGCACGCTGTCGCGGCCCTTGGTGTAGTCGCCGCCGAACGTCTGGCCGGCCTCATCGTTTCCCCAGCACTCGCCTTCACCGTCCAAAAAGGACTTCAGGGTGCTCAGGATCCGATCCAGGTCGTCCCCGGAGTTGCCGATCTTCTTGCCGCCCGAGCGAATCTCCTCGGGCTGCATCCGCATCTTCCCGCTCATCGGCGGCCCCCTCTGCGGTTGCTCTCCCAGTCGTCGTCCCAGTCGTCGGGTGCGGCCTGCACCTGCGGCGCGGACGCGGCCCGCCCGGTCTGGGCCTCCTCGCTGCGGCGCCGGGCGCGTTCGGCGCCGGGATCCGGCGGCTCGACCAGCGGTCCGCTGTTGAGCAGGCCCTGCAACGACGGAACCCCGGGAACCTCCGGCACGTTCGACACGTCGGCTTCCGCCGCGAAGGTGCTCTGCAGCTGCCGCTGCGCCGTCCCGGACGCCTCGCGGATCACGCTGGTGATGCTGCGCGCCAGCTTCTCCGGATTGGTGCGCTCGAACGCCTTGTCCGACAGCCGGACTTCCTGCACGGTCCCGGTCGCGTCCACCCTGACGTTGACCATGCCGTCGTCGGACGAAGCCTCGAAGGTCTGCTGAGCGGCAGCGGCCTGCTTCTCCTGGAGATCGGCGGTGCGCTTGCGCAGATCATCGAGCATGTCGTCGATCTGGCTCCGCAGCGCAGCGTTCCGCGCGACCTTCTCCTCGCTCGACCCGTCGAAGTCCCGTCCAGACATGTCCAGCCTTCCCCCGGCTCAACAGCACGTGCAGTGCGGATTTGATCGCTCCGGTCAGTTTGACGTGTGCCTCGGCGTATCGGTGCCACTGGTCCGCACAATGCGGCCGAACGATGCATCTCACTGGGCTGAACGGCCCAGCGCGACGCGGGTGGTGTCGTCCGGGAAGGGCGATCGGGCGGCCGGAAGCCGTCCTCGGCACACCTCGGCGAGGAGGGTCAGTTCCGCGTGCTGGGCGCGGACGAAGTCCGGGGTGACCGGGATGCCGTGGCCCGGGACGACGGTGGTGGGGTTCAGGGCGAGCAGGGCTTCCACCGCGGCGGGCCAGTGCTGGGGGTGGGCGTTTTCGAAGTCCGGGGGAGCGCCCTGCTCGACGAGGTCCCCGGCGAAGACGACAGCGGCGTCGGGAACCTCGACGACCAGGTCGTGGTCGGTGTGGCCGAGGCCGGGGTGGTGCAGGCGGACCGCGCGTCCGCCCAGGTCCAGCTCCGCCGCGTCCGTGACGAGGTGGTCGGGGGGTGCCGGGGTGGAGGCGGCGAGGGCGTCGGCCGTGTCGGGATCGCCCTGCTCCCGGTAGTGCTCGACCCAGTGCTCGCGCTGTGCGGAGGCGGTTCGGTCGAGGAAGTCCGGGCACCGGTGGTGGGCCCAGACGGGTGCGGGCAGGAACGCAGAAGTGCCGAAGCAGTGGTCGAAGTGCCCGTGGGTGAGGGCGATTCGCAGCGGTGCGCGCGTGATCTGGTGGACCGCCTCGGCCAGTTCGGCGCCCTGGCGGTGATCGCCCCGGGTGTCGATCAGCAGCGCGGCCTCGTCACCGACGACGAGGCCCGTGGTCAGGTCGAGTTCGGCGTGGCGGCGGGCGAAAACCCGCTCAGCCACCTCGATCCACCCGTTGCTCACGGGTGGATCCTAGTGCTGTCGCCGGATGATCTCTGGGAGACTTCGACGATGCGTCTCTACGTCGCCCTCACAGCACTGCTCGCGACCGCCGTCGGAGTCGGCGTGCTGTTCTTCGCCAACAGCGCCCTGTCCCCGATGCTGATCGGCGGTCCGGGTTCGACCTGCCCCGAGCCGGACTGCGGGCTGGGTGCGGGGCTGTGGCTCATCGCCGGCGCGGTCGCGGTGGTGCTGGTCGCGTTCCTCGCCGGATTCCTCCGCCACGTGGAGCGCCCGGTCCGTCGGGGCCTGTGGATCGCCCTGTGGTGCACGGTGATCTACCTGCTGGAATCGATCGTGGTCTGGGTCCTCATCTGAGGCTCCCCTGGCAGGGCCTTCCGGCGGCGTGTGCTTGACTTTTCTCCCGCGCACGACGAGTTCGGGAGGACGGGTTTTGCCGGAAGGCCACACGCTGCACCGGCTCGCCGGGGTGCACCACGAGCTGTTCGCGGGCACCGCGGTTCGGGTCAGCAGTCCGCAGGGACGTTTCGCCTCCAGCGCGTCGGTGCTGGACGGGGCCGTGTTCGAGCGGGCCGAGGCGCACGGCAAGCACCTGTTCCACTCCTACGGCGGCGACCGCGTCGTGCACGTCCACCTCGGGCTGTACGGCACGTTCACCGAGAGCGAGCTGCCGGTCGCCGAACCGCGCGGTCAGGTGCGGATGCGCATCGTCGGTCCCACGCACTTCACCGATCTGCGCGGACCCACCAAGTGCGAACTGCTCACCCCCGACGAGGTCACCGCCGTGCGCGACCGGCTGGGACCCGACCCGCTGCGCAACGACGCCGAGCCGGAGCGGGCGTGGGCGCGGATCTCGAAGTCGCGCACCAGCATCGCCGCCCTGCTGATGGATCAGAAGATCCTCGCCGGGGTCGGCAACGTCTACCGCGCCGAAGTCCTGTTCCGGCACGGCATCCCGCCCATGACCCCCGGCCGCGACCTCGGCAGGCAGCGCTGGGACCTCATCTGGGCCGACCTGGTGGAGCTCATGGCCGACGGCGTCAAGGTCGGCCGCATCGACACCGTTCGCCCGGAGCACCTCCCCGAAGCCACCGGCCGGGCCCCGCGCCAGGACCGCCACGGCGGCGAGGTCTACGTCTACCGCCGCGCCGGAATGCCCTGCCTGATCTGCGGAGACGAGGTCCTCACCACCGACCTCTCCGCCCGCAAGCTCTACTGGTGCCCCACCTGCCAGCCCGAGTGACCAGCGGCTCAGCCGAAACGTCGGCCCCACGCGCTCGGTAATCTGGATCACGCGCCCGCATAGGGCGAGTTCTCGGGCGGGAGGTGCGGTACCCATGACCGACGAGTCGTTCGGACGGATTTTGCGGCGGCACCGCGCGGCGTCGGGACTGACGCAGCCACAACTGGCCGAGCGCGTCCACGTTGACCAATCGGCCGTGTCCCGCTGGGAGAACGACCGCGCAGTCCCAGCTCGGGCTCTGGTCGAGCGCCTGGATGAGGTGTTGGACGGCGGCGGAGACCTCGTCCGCAGTGCCTTCCCGGCTGGACCCGCACTGCTTCCGCCCAGCGACGATCCTGTGACCGGCGACTACGTTGATCAACTGCGCGCGAGCATCGTGCACCTGGTTCAGCTCGACGGGCGGTACGGGGGTGCGGACCTCGTCCCGATGGCGACCCGCATGTTCCGGACTGCGTCCGCGCGGCTGGCAGCCGGGAAGTACCCGTCCGCGCTCGAAACCGACTTCACCGCCACCGTCGCGGAACTCGGGGAAGTCGCCGGATGGCTCGCCTTCGACGCCATGCAGCACGAGAAGGCCCGAACGCTCAACCTGGAGGCGCTTCACCTGGCCAGGCTCGCCGGAAACACCGGCATGGAACTGTTCTTGCTGGGCAACATGGCCTTGCTGGCGCAGGAGACCGGGCAAGCGCGGGAAGCCCTGCGCACGGTCGAGCTCATGGAACGGTTCCCGCTCAGCCCGCGGGTGCGAGTTATGACGGCGCTCCGCCGAGCCCGCGCCGCCGCCGATCTGGGCGACGACCGCGCGATCACGCTCATCCACCGGGCTCAAGCGGAGGTCGATTCCAGCGTCCAGAGCACGGACCCGGAATGGGCTTGGTGGGTGGACCTGCGCGAACTCACCGTTCACGAGGGCGGCATGTGGCGCGCGATCGGCCTCCCGGAACGTGCCGTGGACTGCTATGCCGCTGCGCTCGAAGGGATTCCCGCGGAGTACCGGTGGGCGTCCTACCTGGGCGCGGTGAGTCTGGTCTCCGCGCTGGTCGAAGTCCGCTCGTGGTCGGAAGCGGAACGTGCCGCGGAACAGGTCGCGAAGCTAGCAGCGGAGGTCACCTCAGCCCGAGCGAGCAAGCGATTGAGCGACGCCGCCACCACGGCGAGAAGGCTCCGCGCGCCCCACAGCCTCGAAGGCCTGCTCACCACGCTCGCCGCCCGCTAACGCATGCGGACCATGCGCGTGCCATGCGCATGACGTGCATGGCCTCCGCTCAACGCATGGCGACGACGACGTGGTGACCATGAACAGCGGCAACCCTTCTGAGAGCTCAGCGCGAATCGGGTCGCGATCGGAACGGCACTTCTGGCTGGTATCGAATCGTGAGCGGACCGGCGGAGTGCGTCACGCCTTCCGCGGAGCTCGTTGGGACGGCAAGCGCGCCGATCTCTCAGTGTGCGGCGAGCGCGTCGCCCTCGCCCAGCCCAGCGATCTCGACTGGATTCTGTTCCCAACCTGTGTCACCTGCAACGACATTCTCAAGGCCGAGAACCTGAGCCGTCATGGGTGAGGACTCAGAAGCCGAAGCCGCCGAAGTCGAAGCCGTCCATGCCTCCGGTGTCGGCGGCGCCGGGGTCTCCGCCGGGGCCGGGGGCGTCGCCTGCGGCTGAGCCGTCGGCGAAACCGTCCGCGTAGGCGGCCTCGGCCGGGACGCTGGTCATGCCCACGAACATCGCGGACATCATCACGTACGAGCCCGCGGTCCACATGCCCGCGGCCATCGCCGGCTTCCACCACGGATCGCTGTACCAGCCCTGCGGGACGGGTTTCCCGGCCACCGTGCCGCCCGGGTAGTAGTGCGGAGTGCGTTCGCTCGGCTCCGGTGAAGCCACCTGCACCTGGCCGTCGATCTCGACCTCGCGGTCCTCGCTGACGCGACCCGCGTAGCGCTGACCGGACAGCGCGGGCAGCTCAGGTCCCGGATCCATGTCCATCGCCACGCGCGCGGCGCGCACGTAGTAGAGCCCCTCCATCGCCGACTCCGAGGTCAGCCGGGCCTGCGTGGAGGTCGTGGTCTGGTCGAGCTGGGAGAGCGCGGCGCCGTGCCGCTCGGACGCGTCGGCGAGGGCCTGCTTGGCGGCCTCGTTGGTGCCGATCAGGTTGAGGACCTGACCGCCCAGACGCTCCACCCAGCGCCGGGCCTCGGCCTTGTCGTCCTCCAGCTGCTTGCGCTGGCGGGTCAGGATCTTCTGCCAGGACCACCACACGGTGGCGCCCAGCACGACGAGCACGATCAGCAGAACTACGAGTGCACTGGTCATCCCTGCCTCCCCGGGGCACCGATACCTCCGACGGTACCCGCGTGAGGGGGGCGCTAGAAGGCGTCCGGGCAGCTCGGAGCGTGATCGGTGGCCAGAGCGCGCGACGCGGCGCTCAGCGCACCCGGCTCCAGCTCGCGGACCCGCCCCGCGGCAGCGAGCTGGTGCAGCGTGCTGCCGCCCAGGTACGCGGCGGCCAGGTCGGCGACGTCCAGCGCCAGCTGAGCCGGGGCCGTGGTGGATCCGCCGTCGAGCCGCCAGCGGCCGTCGTTCCACTCGCAGAACGAGTCGTTGACCTCCACGACGACGTCGGAGCCCGTCTCGCGGGCGGCCAGGGCGGCGGGCACGTCGACCAGCCGGAGCCACAGACCGTCGACGATGCTCTGCTCGGCGGCGCGCGGGTCGGCCAGCATCCGCACGATCGGCTCGTCGAGGGCGGCCTTGTTCCACCGCACCTCGCGGACCAGGGCGAATTCCATCAGGTACCGCCACAGCGCGGCGTAGGCCTGCGGGGTCTCGGCCATCAGGTGGGTGATCTCCAGCTGGTAGTCGGGGCCGCGCTCGGTCCACTTCCGGGTCGGCCGGTAGATCACGTGTCCCTCGGGGTGCAGCGCGTAGCGGGACGAGGCGCCTCCGTTGCGGGACTGGCGCATCAGCTCCAGCGTTTCCCACGCACCGTCGCCGCGCTCGATCCACCCGATCCTGCTCGCGGCGATGCGCGCGTGCTGCTCGTGGATGACCGGCAGCGCGCTGTCCCGGTCGACCTCGCGCACCGGGCGCTCGTCGACCTCGACGTCGGGGTGGAACCGGGCGCGGGAGGGCAGGGTGAGGTGGTTCTCGAAGGTCGCCGTGCCGTAGCCGTAGCGGCCGTAGATGGCGCCCTCGGAGGCGTACAGCGCGGCCAGCGCGACGCCCGATTCGCGCAGGCCGTCGAGCTGCTCGCGCATCAGCGAGGTCAGCACGCCGCGGCGGCGGTGCCCCGGCTTGACGCCCACGAGCGTGACCCCGCCCAGCGGCGCCGCGCGCCCGCCGGGAAGCGTGATCGCGGTGCTGTAGTGACCGGCGGAACCGATCATCTCCGAGCCGTCGAAGGCCCCCAGGGCCGTGACGAACGGGACCGCCGGCCGGAACCGGGCCTGGTCCTCCTCCGCGTCCTCCAGGAACGCGGCCGCGAGCACCGCCACGAACTCGTCCAGCTCGCCGGCGCCGAGCTTCCTCGCTTCAAGATTCCCCATGAAGCATTGGTACAGCGCCGACGATCGGGAAGCGACCGGTTTTCAGCCGCCGAGCGGGACCTCGGCGATCGTCTCCCACTCGGTGCTGGAGTGGTCGCGGCTCATCTTGACCAGCGACAACGCCGAGACCTTCGCGGTGGCCGACTCGACGATCGTGGCCTGCAGGGTCGCGATGGCGAAGATCGCCGGGCCGTCGGTGGTGGAGTGGGCGAGGCTGACGTGCTTGTCGATGTCCTCGGGCTCCGACGGGACCGCGTCCGCGCCCAGCACCTCGGAGGTGGCCTCGCGGACGGCCGCGCGCAGGTCGAGCACGCTGGACTGCGGCTCGGCGGGCAGCGACAGCGACTCGGGCAGCACGACGGCGTGGTGGAACGCCAGCGTCAGCGGCAGCACCCCGGCGAGCTTCGGGCGTGCGGCCTCCAGCAGCGGTTCGATGCGGGAGGAGTCCACCTCGTCGGTGAAGCCGATCTCCTGCACGAGGATGTGCATCCATTCCAGCGGGACCAGGTCGAAACCGGGCAGATCGCGCAGCGCGTACTGGTAGTCGTTGACCAGTTTGCGCAGGCCGGCCTGGTCGGCCAGCGGCAGCACCCAGGCGTATCCGGTGCGGCCCGCGTGCCAGTCGGTGCGCCAGCGCGTGTGATTGCGAACCTGATCGGCATGTGGCATGTCGGTCACCCCTCACATAGTGCCCGGACGTGTCCGGAAGTGGGGCGCGCTTGACCTATCTCACGGTTCCGACGGCTCGGGTTCACCCTGCCGTGCTGCGGCTTTCGGGCGGTCGAGAGTGGCCGCGGCATCGGCGTCGCGCACCCGCAATGCCAGCACAATACCCAGCACCGCGAAGACCACCGAGACCAGGAACGCGCCGTGGAAGGCGCTCATCTGAGCGTCCGCCACCATCGCAGGCACGGTTGGGTCCACAGTGGATTCGCCGCGCTGCATCAGCACCGTGAGCACGGTCGCCACGACCGCGGTGCCCAGCGCCGTGGCGACCTGGCGGGTGACGTTGAACATCGAGCTGGCCATGCCCATCGCCGGGCCGGAGATGGCGGCGAACGTCGCCGTCTGCACCGGTGTCATGAGCAGGCCCATCGCCACGCCCTGGGTGGCCAGCATCAACGTCAGGACCCACAGCGGGGTGCTCAGGTTCTGCAACTGCAGCAGTCCGCCGATGATCAGCTGGACGACGAACCCGGCGATGATCAGCCGCTTCGGGCCGATGCGCCCGTAGGCGCGGCTGACGACCTGCGTCGTGGCCAGCATCGCGATGGCCTGGGGCATCAGCGTCAGCCCCGTGAACATCGGCGACACGCCGCGCAGCGTCTGCAGGTAGAGCGGGATGAGGAACAGCACGCCGAACATCGCGCCGGTCATGCACAGCAGCAGCAGGTTGCCGGTGCCGAACAGGCGGTCGGCGAGCAGCCGCAGGTCCAGCATCGGCGAGGTGACGGTGAGCTCCCGCCACACGAGGCCGCCGATGAGCAGCACCGACGCCAGGAGGCTCAGCCACACCGCAGGAGAGGTCCAGCCGATCTGCGAACCCTGGTCCAGCCCGACGAGCAGGGTGGCCAGGCCCGCGCCGGCGAGCACGAAGCCGGGCACGTCGAAGCGGCCCGGATCCCGGGTCGACTCCTCCTTGAGGAACAGGATCGTGAACAGCAGCGCGAGCGCCCCGACCGGCAGGTTGATGAAGAAGATCCACCGCCAGCTCGCGTACT
The DNA here is from genome assembly GCF_004348435.1 of Saccharopolyspora terrae. NCBI lineage: Bacteria > Bacillati > Actinomycetota > Actinomycetes > Pseudonocardiales > Pseudonocardiaceae > Saccharopolyspora > Saccharopolyspora terrae. Next base: position 13,179 of record NZ_SMKS01000029.1, read on the forward strand.
CGACGAGCACGCCGCCGAGCAGCGGGCCGAGCATCGGCGCGACGGTGATCGGGATGGCCAGCACCGCTCCGGCCTTCGCGCGCTCGTGAGCGGGGAAGGCGCGGAACATCATCGCCTGCCCGACCGGGACGAGCATGCCGCCGCCGACGCCCTGGAGGATGCGGGAGCCGACCAGCATCTCCATCGACATCGCCATCCCGCACAGCATCGAGGCGAGGGTGAAGATGATCACCGCAGCCTGGAAGGTCTTCTTGCTGCCGAAGCGGTCGGCGATCCAGCCGGACGAGGGGATGAAGACCGCGAGGCTGACCATGTAACCGGTCAGCACCCACTGGAGCTGGGCGGGCTCGGCCTGGAACTCGCGCCCCAGCGTGGCCAGCGCCACGTTGAGGATCGTGACGTCCAGGATCTGCATGATCAGCGCCAGCACGAACGTGATGCCGACCAGCCACTTGTACTCGAGCCGCCGCACGTAACCCCCTGCTCGGAATCCGGATTCGCTTCCAGCATCCCCCACCCGGCGGCCAACGCCCAACGGGTTTTCCCAGCTGGTCACAAGGGCCTCGAAGGCCCACAGCCGCCTCACGCGTGCGGGGTCCGGACAAGACGAAGGGCGGAGATCCCGGTGGGCTCACCGGGGTCTCCGCCCTGTTCGGAGCGGGCGACGGGAATCGAACCCGCGTAGCCAGTTTGGAAGACTGGGGCTCTACCATTGAGCTACGCCCGCGTGCCGGTTTCACCTGGTCTTCGCGGGGTTGCCGCGGTCCGTTGGTGACCTTGCGTGCCCTAGCTTAACCGGTCGCGATAGGCTCTTCGCAACGCACCCGGTCGTCCCGGGTGCGTCGCACGTCGGACGGGGTGTGGCGCAGGTTGGTAGCGCACTCGCTTTGGGTGCGAGGGGTCGTGGGTTCAAATCCCGCCACCCCGACGTGTCGGCCGGCCGCTCGCAGGTTTCGCGAGTGGCCGGTTTCGCTTATCAGCGGAGCCCGCTCGGGAGTGATTCACACCGCAACGGGTGACTGGGCTCGGTAACGACCTGGTGAACCGGGCCGATTTCCCCTGCGTGCGTGATGCGATTCTGGCCGGGCCCGGCGTTCAGCGGTCGGCAGCCGTGGTGTGCGCGGTGCTGTGCGCCGCCGTGGTGGCGCTGATCGCCATCTCCCTGTGGGTTCCCGGCCCGCCCTCCGCTCCCGCGTCGTCTCCGGCGGCGGGCATCGTGACGGCGTCGACGCCGACGGATCTCGGTGGTCCGCCGGTTCGCTGAGCGGCTCGACGACCCAGCCCGACCCCTTTGTCGCAACCCCGGACCCCGTGCCCGGGTGGGAAGCAATAGACTCGGTGGTCAGCCCGGCATTGGACGTGGTGTTTGGCCGCGCCCTGAAGCCAGCGCCGGGGAATCAAGCACGTTCGCACTAGGAGACCACGTGAAGAGCACCGTCGAGCACCTGAGCCCGACGCGCGTCCGGATCAACGTCGAGGTGCCGTTCGACGAGCTCAAGCCGAACTTCGACCGCGCGTACAAGGCACTCGCCCAGCAGGTCCGCATTCCCGGCTTCCGGCCGGGCAAGGTCCCGGCGCGGGTGCTGGAGAGCCGCATCGGTCGTGGGCCCGTGCTCGACGAGGTCGTCAACGAGGCGGTTCCGGCCAAGTACCTGGAGGCTGTCAACAGCGACGAGCTGCGCACCCTCGGTCGCCCGGACATCGAGGTGACCAAGATCGAGGACGGCGCGGAGATCGCGTTCACCGCCGAGGTCGACGTCCGCCCCGAGATCACCGTGCCCGCCTTCGGCGAGCTGTCGGTGAGCGTTGACGACGTCGAGGTCGCGGAAGAGGACGTCAACGAGCAGCTGGACTCGCTGCGCGCTCGTTTCGGCACTCTGGCCGGCGTCGAGCGCCCGGCGCAGGAGGGCGACTTCCTCAGCATCGACCTGTCGGCCACCGTCGACGGTGAAGAGGTCGAGGACGCTCAGACCTCCGGCTTGTCCTACGAGATCGGCTCGGGTCAGCTCGTCGAGGGCATCGACGACGCGGTGATCGGCGCGACCGAGGGCGAGACCAAGACCTTCACCACGAAGCTGGTGGCGGGCGAGTACGCGGGCAAGGACGCCGAGGTCTCGGTGAAGGTGAACTCCATCAAGGAGCGCCAGCTGCCGGAGGCCGACGACGAGTTCGCGCAGATGGCCAGCGAGTTCGACACGATCGACGAGCTGATCGCCGACCTGCGCGAGCGCCTGGGCCGGGTCAAGAAGATGGAGCAGGGCATGCAGGCCCGGGACAAGGTCCTGGACGTGCTGCTGGAGACCATCGAGGTCCCGCTGCCGGAGAAGGTCGTCGAGCAGGAGATCGAGGTGCGCCAGCACGACGCGGTGCACCCGTTCGACCACGACGAGAAGGCCTTCGAGGCTTGGCTCGAGACGCAGGACAAGAACCGCGAGCAGTTCGACACCGAGACCCGCGACGAGGCTGAGAAGGCCGTCCGCACCCAGCTGGTGCTGGACACCATCGCCGATGAAGAGGGCGTGTCGGTTTCCGACGAGGAGCTGACGCAGCGGATCATCTACCAGGCGCAGCGCTTCGGCATGAGCCCGGACCAGTTCGTCCAGCAGGCCCAGGAGTCGGGCCAGATCGGCGCGCTGTTCGCCGACGTCCGCCGCAGCAAGGCGCTGTTCTCGGTGGTCCGCCAGGCCACCGTGACCGACTCGGCCGGCAACGCGCTGGACATGGACGAGCTGTTCGGCCCGCAGGAGGGCGAGGAGACCCCCGAGGTCGTCGAGGGCGAGGCCGCTGAGGCCGAGGCCACCGACGCGAAGGCGGAGTCCGCCAAGGAGTGACCCGGCTCTCGCCGAACAACTTGATATGCATGCTCTAAGCGAACGTGGGCGGTACTGGGAAGCTGGTGCCGCCCACGTTCGTTAGGGTCGGTTGTAGCGGATCACCCGAGTAGGGAAGCAGGACATCACCTGCGGTCACCGAGGACACCCGGTGGTTCGTCGGGTCCACTTTGGAAGGACTGCGACGAGCTCCGGCAAGACCCGACTGACCAGGGTGGACAAGGGCCCATTGTGGGAGAAGGCAGGGGAGACGTGACGCAGCACCTGACTGTTCCGGCGTCCAACGCGCAGGCGCCGTCCATGCGGACGGGCACGAACGGACTCTCGCTCAACGACTCGGTTTACGAGCGGCTGCTGCGGGAGCGGATCATCGTCCTCGGCTCCCAGGTCGAGGAGAACATCTCGAACCAGATCTGCTCGCAGCTGCTGCTGCTGGCGGCCGAGGACCCGGATCGCGACATTTCGCTGTACATCAACTCGCCGGGCGGTTCGGTCACCGCGGGCATGGCGATCTACGACACCATGGAACTGATCAAGCCGGACGTGGCCACGGTCGCGATGGGCATGGCGGCCTCGATGGGCCAGTTCCTGCTGTCCGCGGGCGCCAAGGGCAAGCGCTTCGCGCTGCCGCACGCGCGGATCATGATGCACCAGCCTTCGGCGGGCCTCGGTGGTACCGCGGCTGACATCGCCATCCAGGCGAAGATGTTCACCAAGCACAAGGAAGAGATGGCGGGCCTGATCGCCGGGCAGACGGGCAAGTCCGTCGAGACGATCATGACCGACTTCGACCGGGACCGGTGGTTCACCGCCGAGGAAGCCCGCGACTACGGACTCGTGGACTACGTGGCGAGCGCGGCGAACCTGCCGACCAGCTGATCACCCCTCCCGCACCCGGACCTAGTTACGAGGAGTCACCCGTCGTGAACCCTTACCAGTCTCTTCAGTCCCGGTACGTGCTGCCGTCGTTCGTCGAGCGCACCGCGTACGGGGTCAAGGAGTCCAACCCGTACAACAAGCTGTTCGAGGAGCGCATCGTGTTCCTCGGCGTCCAGGTCGACGACGCGTCGGCCAACGACGTCATGGCGCAGCTGCTGTTCCTGGAGTCCGATGACCCGGACCGCGAGATCCAGATGTACATCAACTCCCCCGGTGGCTCGTTCACCGCGATGATGGCCATCTACGACACCATCCAGTACGTTCGTCCCGACGTGCGCACCATCTGCCTGGGCCAGGCGGCCTCGGCGGCTGCGGTGCTGCTGGCCGCGGGCACCGAGGGCAAGCGCCAGGCGCTGCCCAACTCCCGCGTGCTGATCCACCAGCCGTCCGTGGAGGGCATCTACGGTCAGGTCTCCGACCTGGAGATCCAGGCCGCCGAGGTCCAGCGGATGCGCGACCTGATGGAGTCCTCGCTGGCCACGCACACCAAGCGCTCCAAGGAGCAGGTGCACGAGGACGTCGACCGCGACAAGATCCTCACCGCCGAGCAGGCCAAGGAGTACGGCATCATCGACGAGGTCGTGCCGTACCGGAAGCTCTCGGCACAGCAGTCCTGACGTGGCGTTTCCCGGGGGCTTGCGGGTCCCCGGGAAACGTTCCGGCTGGGTGAGTTCCGGTCGGTGGTCCTTCGGATGGACCGGGCGGCGCGCCCGGCCACCGGGACCGCGACACGCCGAACGCGAGGCTGGTCACAGCACGCTCGGCGATGGCGGACACTGTGAGTCTCCCCGAACTCGGGGAACGACAGGTACCGTCGGAGGCACATACGGTCAGGCGCGCTACTCGGAGGGCGCGCCGGAGGGGACGGGGTCAGCGGTCATGGCACGTATCGGTGACGGCGGCGACCTGCTGAAGTGCTCCTTCTGCGGGAAGAGCCAAAAGCAGGTGAAGAAGCTCATCGCCGGCCCCGGCGTGTACATCTGCGATGAGTGCATCGATCTCTGCAACGAGATCATCGAAGAGGAGCTGGCCGAGGCCGGTGAGGTCAAGCTCGACGAGCTGCCCAAGCCGGCGGAGATCCACGAGTTCCTCGACCAGTACGTCATCGGGCAGGACCCGGCGAAGCGCAACCTCTCGGTCGCGGTCTACAACCACTACAAGCGCATCCAGGCCGGTGAGCGGCGTGAGGCGCGTGGTGAAGAGGCCGTCGAGCTGGCCAAGTCCAACATTCTGATGCTCGGTCCGACCGGCTGCGGCAAGACCTACCTGGCGCAGACGCTGGCCAAGATGCTCAACGTGCCCTTCGCGATCGCTGACGCCACGGCGCTGACCGAAGCCGGGTACGTGGGCGAGGATGTCGAGAACATCCTGCTCAAGCTGATCCAGGCCGCCGACTACGACGTCAAGCGCGCTGAGACCGGCATCATCTACATCGACGAGGTCGACAAGATCGCCCGCAAGAGCGAGAACCCGTCGATCACGCGCGACGTCTCCGGTGAGGGCGTGCAGCAGGCTCTGCTGAAGATCCTGGAGGGCACCACCGCGAGCGTGCCGCCGCAGGGCGGTCGCAAGCACCCGCACCAGGAGTTCATCCAGATCGACACGACGAACGTGCTGTTCATCGTGGCCGGCGCCTTCGCCGGGCTGGAGAAGATCGTCGAGGAGCGGGTCGGCAAGCACAGCGTCGGGTTCGGCGCGGAGCTGCGCTCGAAGTCCGAGATCGACACCGCGGACCACTTCTCCGACGTGATGCCCGAGGACCTGATCAAGTACGGCCTGATCCCGGAGTTCATCGGTCGGCTGCCCACGGTGGCCAGCGTGACGAACCTCGACAAGGCGTCGCTGGTGCAGATCCTCACCGAGCCGCGCAACGCGCTGGTGAAGCAGTACAAGCGGTTGTTCGAGATGGACAACGTGGAGCTGGAGTTCACCAAGACCGCGCTGGAGGCCATCGCCGACCAGGCGATCCTGCGGGGCACCGGGGCGCGCGGTCTGCGCGCGATCCTGGAGGAGGTCCTGCTGCCGGTCATGTACGACATCCCGAGCCGCTCGGACGTGGCGAAGGTCGTGATCACCGAGCAGACCGTGCGGGAGAACGTCAACCCGACGATCGTGGCCCGTCAGGCATCGCGCCGGGAGCGCCGCGAGAAGTCCGCCTGAGCTGTCATTTCGCGAACGCCCCGTGCCGGTCTCGGCACGGGGCGTTTTCGCGGCCTGTCACCCGACCCGGTCATTCCGGGCAGGTCGCGGGCACCCGGTGCCGCGTTCTGCGGCGCCGCGGTGAATAGTTGATGTTGGATGGGGTGGCGACGACGAGTCCGGGGAGTGCCTGCGATGAGCGAGATGCACGTTCTGCTGGTCCACGGGATGACCGGTGCAGGCCCGTGGCACTGGCAGCAGTGGCTGGCCGGGCAGCTCCGCGATCACGACGTCGAGGTCCACGCACCGCTGCTGCCGGACCCCGACCACCCCGACCTGCGGCGTTGGTTGCCCGCGCTGCGCGAGGAGCTCGCCGCGGTGCCGCCGGAGGCGGAGCTGGTGGTGGCCGCGCACTCGTGCGGAGCGGCGCTGTGGCTGCACCACGCCGCCGGCGTGGGCCCCGAGCACCGCAGCGCGGACCGCGTCCTGCTGGTGGCCCCGCCGGACACCGAGTGGGACCACCCGGACTCCCGCGACATCACCCCGTACCCGGCTGATGCGACGTCGCTGCGCCGCGCGGCGGGCATGACCCGCCTGGTGGTCGGGACCGGGGACGCCTACCTGCCGATGCACCGCGCCCACGCCCTCGCCGAGGACCTGCAGGTCGAGATGGACGTCATCCTCGACGGCGGGCACCTCAACACCGACGCCGGCTACGGCCCCTGGCCCGCGATCCTGCGCTGGACCCTCTACGGCACGGCACCCCTCCACGACCGCTTCAACACCGACGCCTACACAGCAGGCCGCTCCCAAGAGCAACTCCGCCTCGTCTGACCCACCCACCCACCGACCCGCCGCACTCAGCCCTGATTACGGCAGCGTTCGGGCCATCGGTGGTTGGAGGCCGCCGCTGGGGCTACGGCCTGTTCAAGAATGCGGCGGAGCCGCTGTTTCAGGTGTGGGACTCAGCCGGCACCGCCGCAGGTTCTGGGCGGTTTCGTGGCGAGTACGCCGGGACGCCGTGTATTGGGCATACATCAGGAGCGGCGCACGGAGTCCACGAAACCGCTCAGGTTCTGCTACCCGCACCGCAAAGCAAACAAATCCTCAGCAGTTCCCTAGGGGTGGAGGTGGTCGCCGATGAAGTCGACCAGTTCTGGGAGGGCTTTGCGGAAGTAGGTCTTGTTGTGGCGGCCCGGGGTCGTCGAGGCGTAGGTGGGCCTGGCCAGCCGGATGAAGCGGCGGGTGCCCTCGATGAAGCGGTCGCCGTTGCCGCACCAGACGCCGATCGGCAGGTCACCGAGGCTGTCGATGTGGCGCAGCGGGTCGATCGCCGTCCACTCCGCCTCGTTGGTGAACGCCCGTCGCTTGCGCATCTCGCGCCAGTTGGTGTGCAGCGCGGGGGCGATGACACCGGCCGCCTGCAGCGGGTCGCCGAGCTCGCGGCGGCGCCGCGCGTACACCAGCGCACCGAACCCGCCCATCGAGATGCCCGCGGCCGCGACCGGGGCGTTGAGCCCGCGCTCGTTCAGCCACTGCGGGACCTCGTCGAGCAGCATGCTCATCGCGTCGTCACCGGGACGGCGGTGCCAGTAGTTGTTCGGACCGCCGTCCACCGCGAGCAGCATGAACGGCGGAATCTTCCCGGCCGCGACGGAGTTCGACAGCCACACCGGCAGACCGCTGACCGAGTCCATCGCGTCGCCGAACCGCCCGTGCAGCATCAGGCACACCGGAAGTCCCTCGGCCGGAACGTCCCTGGGGCGGATCGCCACCACGTCCACGTTCTCCTTGCGGGCCCGGGAGTAGAGCCGCTCCACGGAGACGTTCTTGGCCAGCGACACGCGCTGCTCGACCGGATGGCCCGCGCTGTCGGTGCTCAGCCCGAGCCCGACTGCCGCCAGACCGGCGACACCCGAGGTCAGCAGCGTGCGCCGGGGCAGCGGGGCGCCGATCGATCGTCGGTTGGGCAAACCAGTCCTCCTCGAACACCTCCGGACATCATCCCAACCGCATCACGTGCCCGTCACGCGGATTCGGTGACCGCCACGCGCTCCGCTCCCGTGTAGACGTTCATCGAGGACCCGCGGAGGAAGCCGATGAGCGTCATGCCCTGCTCCTCGGCCAGGTCCACGGCCAGCGAGGACGGCGCCGACACAGCCGAGAGCATCGGCACACCGGCCATCGCGGCCTTCTGCACCAGCTCGAACGACGCCCGGCCGGAGACCATCAGCACGCAGCCGGTGAGCGGCACGCGGCGTTCCATCAAGGCCCAGCCCATCACCTTGTCGACCGCGTTGTGCCTGCCGACGTCCTCGCGCACCACGAGCAGCTGGCCGCGCGCGTCGAACAGGCCCGCCGCGTGCAGGCCGCCGGTGGAGTCGAAGACGCGCTGGGCCGAGCGCAGCGCGTCGGGCAGTCCGATGAGGGTGTCGGGGGCGATGCTCAGCGGATCGGTGGCGGGGGAGTGGTGGGTCCGCAGCTTCACCGCGTCCAGCGCCGCCTTGCCGCACACCCCGCACGAGGAGGTGGTGTAGAAGTTGCGCTCCACGGAGGCGTCCGGCATCGGGACGCCGGGGGAGAGCGCGATGTCGAGCACGTTGTAGGTGTTGCGCCCGTCGGGTCCGGGACTGTCGCAGTAACGGGCGGTGGCCAGGTCGTCGCGGTCGGCGATGACGCCTTCCGTCAGGAGGAATCCGTGCGCCAGCTCCACGTCGTGGCCGGGTGTGCGCATCGTCACCGACAACGGCTTGCCGTTGACCCGGATTTCGAGCGGTTCCTCGGCGGCGAGGGTGTCCGGCCTGGTCCGATTGCCGTTCTCGGCGATCCGGAGCACCGGCCGCCGCACCGTGACCCGTCCCATTGCGCCTCCTCGGAACTTTGTTTCAGTTTGAAATTGAACGCCTCGTTCTGGCCGTTCCCAACAGTATGCTCGGCGCGCTGATCAACGTCGCGAGGCCGGGAGGCCCAATGGTTTCAGGGCTGCTGTCACCCAGTCGAATCGTCGCTCCACCGGATTGGAGCCGATGGCTGATCCCACCGGCAGCGCTGGCGGTGCACCTGTCGATCGGGCAGGTCTACGCGTGGAGCGTGTTCAAGCCGCCGTTGGAGGACGCCCTGGGGCTGTCGGGCACCTTGAGCGCGCTGCCGTTCCAGCTGGGCATCGTCATGCTCGGGCTGTCGGCCGCGGTGGGCGGCACGATGGTGGAGAGGCGCGGTCCGCGCTGGGCCATGACCGTCTCGGCGGTCTGCTTCTCGCTCGGGTTCCTGATCTCGTCGCTGGGCGTCGCGCTGGGCCAGTACTGGCTGGTGGTGCTCGGCTACGGCTTCGTGGGCGGCATCGGGCTGGGCATCGGCTACATCTCGCCGGTGTCGACGCTGATGAAGTGGTTCCCGGACCGGCCGGGCATGGCGACCGGCATCGCCATCATGGGTTTCGGCGGCGGTGCGCTGATCGCCTCGCCGTGGTCGACGCAGATGCTGGACACCTTCGGCGAGGACCGCTCCGGCATCGCGCAGACGTTCCTGGTGCACGGCGTGGTCTACGCGGTGTTCATGTCGCTGGGCTCCCTGCTGGTGCGGGTTCCCGCGCCGGGCTGGCGTCCCGCGTCGATGCCGAAGCAGGTCGTCAAGCCGATGATCACCACGGCCGACGTGACGGCCAACAACGCCTTGCGCACACCGCAGTTCTGGCTGCTGTGGGTCATCCTGTGCTGCAACGTCACCGCGGGCATCGGCATCCTGGAGAAGGCGTCGCCGATGATCGTGGGCTTCTTCTCCAACAGCGCGACCCCGGTTGCCACCGGAGCGGCGGCCGGTTTCGTGGCGCTGCTGTCGCTGACCAACATGGCCGGTCGGTTCGTGTGGTCGTCCGCATCGGACGTGGTGGGGCGCAAGAACATCTACCGGCTCTACCTGGGCGGCGGAACGCTGCTGTACCTGGGAATCCTGCTGTTCGGCGCGACCGGCGTCCCGGTGTTCGTGCTGTGCGCGATCCTGATCCTGTCGTTCTACGGCGGGGGTTTCTCCACCGCGCCCGCGTACTTGAAGGACCTCTTCGGCAACCTGCAGGTCGGCGCGATCCACGGCCGGCTGCTCACCGCGTGGTCGGTGGCCGGTGTGCTCGGACCGCTGATCGTCAACGCCGTCGCCGACGCTCAGGAGGCGAGCGGCGCGAAGGGGCCTGACCTGTACGCGGTCTCGCTCTACATCATGATCGGGCTGCTGGTCGTCGGCTTCATCGCCAACGAGCTGATCCGCCCGGTCGCCCCGAAGTTCCACGAACCGGCGAAGGGAGGAGACAAGTGACGACCGTGAACCGCCAAGTCCTCCTGGTCATCGCCTGGCTCTGGGTGGGCGTCCCGTTCCTCTACGGCCTCTACGAACTCATCACCAAGGTCACCAAGCTCTTCACCGGCTGACCTGGTTGCCATCGCGAGAGGGGCGCGGCTCGACGAGTCGCGCCCCTCTCGCGTGCGCGTGCCGCGCGTCACACGCCCGCTGGTCGCGGCCGGTGGTATGCCCGGGGAAACCGCCGTTCGGGCCCTCGTAGAATTCGACGTGTGACACAGACCCATGCAGCCGCAACCCGTGAACTCCCGTCGACCTGGAATCCGGCCGACGTAGAGGCCGAGCTGTACGAGCGCTGGGTAGCCGCCGAGTACTTCACCGCCGACCCGAACAGCGACAAGCCGCCGTTCTCGATCGTCATCCCGCCGCCGAACGTCACCGGCAGCCTGCACATCGGCCACGCCTTCGAGCACACGCTGATGGACATCCTGACCCGACGTCGCCGGATGCAGGGCTACGAGGCGCTGTGGCTGCCGGGCATGGACCACGCCAGCATCGCGGTGCAGGCGCTGGTCGAGAAGCAGCTGCGCGAGGAGGGCATCGACCACCGCGAGCTCGGCCGCGAGAAGTTCCTGGAGCGCGTCTGGGGCTGGAAGGAGAAGCACGGCGGGGCGATCCTGTCGCAGATGCGTCGCCTCGGCGACAGCGTCGACTGGTCCCGCGAGCGCTTCACCATGGACGACGGCCTGTCCCGCGCCGTCCAGACGATCTTCAAGAACCTCTACGACGACGGCCTGATCTACCGCGCCGAGCGGCTGGTCAACTGGTCGCCGGAGATGCGCACCGCGATCTCCGACATCGAGGTGGAGCACAAGGAGGTCGAGGGCGAGCTCGTCTCCATGCGCTACGGCGACGGTGACGCCGCGATCGTGGTGGCCACCACGCGAGTCGAGACGATGCTCGGCGACACCGCCATCGCGGTGCACCCGAACGACGAGCGCTACCGGCACATGGTCGGCACCGAGGTCGAGCTGCCGCTGACCGGCCGCAAGATCCCGATCGTCCCGGACGAGCACGTTGATCCGGAGTTCGGCACCGGTGCGGTCAAGGTGACCCCGGCGCACGACCCGAACGACTTCGAGATCGGCAAGCGGCACGACCTGCCGATGCTCACGATCATGGACGAGCAGGGCCGCATCGCCCACACCGGAACCCGCTTCGACGGCATGGACCGCTTCGAGGCCCGGGTCGCGGTGCGCGAGGCGCTGCGCGAGCAGGACCGCATCGTCGCCGAGAAGCGCCCGTACGTGCACAGCGTCGGGCACAGCTCGCGCTCCAAGGAGCCGATCGAGCCCCGGCTGTCCCTGCAGTGGTTCGTCAAGGTGGGCCCGCTGGCGCAGGCCGCGGGTGACGCCGTCCGCGACGGCCGCGTCGCCGTGCACCCGCCGGAGATGGCCAAGCGCTACTTCGACTGGGTCGACAACCTGCACGACTGGGCCATCTCCCGGCAGCTGTGGTGGGGCCACCGGATCCCGATCTGGTACGGCCCCAACGGCGAGGTCGTGTGCGTCGGACCGGACGAGGAACCGCCGTCGGGCGACGGCTGGCACCAGGACGAGGACGTCCTCGACACCTGGTTCTCCTCCGGCCTCTGGCCGTTCTCGACCATGGGCTGGCCGGAGCAGACGCCGGAGCTGGAGAAGTTCTACCCGACGTCCGTGCTGGTCACCGGCTACGACATCCTCTTCTTCTGGGTCGTCCGGATGATGATGATGGGCCTGTACGCGATGAAGGACCGGGACCCGGCCGAGGCCATCCCGTTCAAGACCATCGCGCTGCACGGCATGGTCCGCGACGCGCACGGCAAGAAGATGTCGAAGTCCGCGGGCAACACCGTCGATCCGCTGGAGTGGATGGACACCTACGGCACCGACGCGCTGCGGTTCACCCTGGCGCGCGGCGCGAACCCGGGCACCGACTCGCCGATCAGCGAGGAGTGGGTCTCGGCGTCGCGCAGCTTCGGCACGAAGCTGTTCAACGCCACCAAGTTCGCGCTGATGAACGGCGCCCGCGTGCCCGAGTCGCCGTTGCAGCGGGAGTCGCTGACCGACGCCGACCGCTGGATCCTCGACCGCGCCGATGCGCTGGTGTCCTACGTGGACGACATGATGGAGGACTTCCAGTTCGCCAAGGCCACCGAGGCGCTCTACCACTTCACGTGGGACGAGTTCTGCGACTGGTACCTGGAGCTGTCCAAGGTCCAGTTCGACGGCACCGAGGAGCGCGCCGAGCTGACCCGGCAGGTGCTGGGCCAGGTGCTCGACACGCTGCTGCGGCTGCTGCACCCGACGATCCCGTTCCTCACCGAGACCCTGTGGACGGCGCTGACCGGCCGCGAGTCCGTGGTGATCGCCGACTGGCCGAAGGCCACCGGCGCCGAGGCCGACAGCGGTGCGGCCGACCGGATCGCGGCGACCCAGAAGCTGATCACCGAGATCCGCCGGTTCCGCTCCGACCAGGGCCTCAAGCCCGGTCAGAAGGTCGCGGCGCGGCTCAGCGGGGTCGACGAGCTGGGGCTGGCCGAGCACGTCCCCGCGGTGCGCTCGCTGGCGAAGGTCACCGCGCCGGAGGACGGCTTCACCTCCTCGGCCTCCATCGAGGTCGGCCTGGCCGGCGGCAACGTCGACGTCGAGCTGGACCTCTCCGGTGCGATCGACGTCGAGGCCGAGCGCAAGCGCCTGGCCAAGGACCTCGCCGCCGCCGAGAAGGAGCTCACCGGCGCCGACAAGAAGCTCGGCAACGAGTCGTTCCTCGCCAAGGCACCGGCCGAGGTGGTGGACAAGATCAAGGCTCGTCGGGAGACCGCGGAGGCCGACATCGCCCGCATCACGGCCCGTCTGGAAGCCCTCCCGCAGGGCTGACGCGCATCGGGAAGGGGCCCTCCTGGCGAGGGCCCCTTCTCGCGTCCAGCGGGCCTGGGTGGGCGTCCACCAGGGAAGACGTAGACTTCAACCTCGGCATTTTCGTCGTTGGTAGGGGAGTGGGCACTTGACCGGCATGGATCCCGCCGCGTTGCACGAGCTGCGCGTGGTGGAGGCCGAGCTCAACGAACGCTGGCCGGAGACCAAGATCGAGCCGTCGCTGGATCGCATCCGCGCGCTCACCGATCTGCTCGCCGAGCCGCAGCGCAGCTATCCGGTCGTGCACATCGCGGGCACCAACGGCAAGTCGTCCACGACGCGCATCGTCGACGCCCTGCTGACCGGGCTCGAACTGCGCACCGGCCGCTACACCAGCCCGCACCTGCAGCTGGCCACCGAGCGCATCGGCGTCGACGGCGCTCCGATCAGCCCGGCTGGCTACGTCGAGGCGTACCGCGACGTGGCGCCGTACGTGTCCATCGTGGACTCCCAAAGCGACGTCAAGATGAGCAAGTTCGAGGTGCTCACCGGCATGGCGTTCGCCGCGTTCGCCGACGCCCCGGTCGACGCCGGGGTCATCGAGGTCGGGCTCGGGGGCAGCTGGGACGCCACCAACGTCGCCGACGCCAAGGTCGCGGTGATCTGCCCCGTCGCGCTGGACCACGCCGAGTACCTCGGCACCGACCTCGCCGGGATTGCCCGCGAGAAGGCTGGGATCATCAAGCCGGAGTCCATCGTGGTTCTGGCATCCCAGCCCGCCGAGGCGCAGCAGGAGATCATGAACCGGATCGCCGAGGTGGACGCGACCGTGGCGCGCGAAGGCCAGGAGTTCGGCGTGCTGGAGCGGACCGTCGCGGTCGGCGGCCAGCTGCTGAAGCTCCAGGGCCTCGGCGGCGTCTACGACGAGATCTTCCTGCCGCTGCACGGCGAGCACCAGGCCCGCAACGCGGCACTGGGGCTGGCGGCCGTCGAGGCGTTCTTCGGCGCGGGCGCGGAACGTCAGCTGGACGTGGAGCGGATCCGCTCGGCGTTCGCCTCCGTCATCGTGCCCGGCAGGCTGGAGCGGGTGCGCGCGGCACCGACGGTGCTGGTCGACGCCGCCCACAACCCGCACGGCACCCGCGCCCTGGCCGACGCGCTGAGCTCGGAGTTCTCCTTCCGCAAGCTGGTCGCGGTGGTGGGCGTGCTGGGCGACAAGGACGCGCGCGGCATCCTGGCCGAATTGGAGCCGGTGGTGGAGGAGCTGGTGCTGACCCGCAACTCCTCGCCGCGCTCGCTGGACCCGGACGAGCTGGCCGGGATCGCGCTGGACATCTTCGGCCAGGACCGGATCATGGTCGAGCCCCGGTTGGACAACGCGGTCGAGCAGGCGATCCAGCTGGCCGAGGAGACCGACGATCCCGGTGAGTCGGTGTCCGGCGGCGGTGTGGTGATCACCGGGTCCGTGGTGACCGCGGGAGAGGCCCGCGCCCTGTTCGGCAAGGAGCCCGCGTGAGCGAGACGGGAGCGGTCGTGGCCGATGAGTCCCAGCCCGAGAAGGGCCTGCCGGAGCCGCCGGAGGGCGTGCGCGACCCGTGGAAGGGCCTGCGCGGCATCATGGCGGCCACGCTGGCGCTGGAGTTCATCACGTTCCTGCTGGCGCTGCCGGTGGTGTGGAAGTTCGGCGGCGGGGTCTCCAGCGCCGGCTTCGTGATCGTCATCGGGCTGTCGGTGCTGATGCTGGTGGCGGCCTTCGTGCAGCGCCGCCCGTGGGGCCTGGGATTCGCCCTCGCCCTGCAGGCGGCGATGATCCTCTGCGCGTTCATCCACCCGTCGATCGGCATCATGGGCGCGATCTTCGCCCTGATCTGGGCCTACATCCTGCACCTGCGCAAGGACATCGCCAAGCGCATGCGCGAAGGCCAGCTCTACGACCAGCTCGGCCACCCACCCGGCCACCCCGAGGGCACCGACTAGCCCTCACCTGCGGAAACCCTGGGGCCATTCGAATTTCGCGCGAAATTGGAGGCTGAAAGTTCCGACTCGAATTTCGCGCGAAATTCGAATTTCCTCCCCCGCTCAGGTGAGGTCGACGACCGCTCGGCCGAGGATCTCGCCGCGGTTGAGGGCGTCGAAGGCCTCCTGGACCTCCTCGAACGGGTAGCGGCGGCTGATGGCGTCCTGCGGGCGGAGCTGCCCCCGGGCCACCAGGTCGAGCAGGACCGGCATGTCCCGGCGGGGTTTGGCGCCGTAGGAGCCCTTGATCTGGAGCTTGCGCCGGGCGATCGTGGCGAGGTCGAACTCGCCGGTCGTGCCCCGAGCGGCGATGCCGACGACCACGACCTGGCCGCCTTCGACGACCGAGTCCCTGGCGACGTTGAACGTCGGGACCGCGCCCAGCGCCTCGAAGGCGACGTCCACGCCGCGCCCGCCGGTCAGCTCGCGGATCACCGCGGGAGCGTCCACTTCGGACGAGTTCACCGTGTGCGTGGCACCCAGCTTCCGGGCGCCTTCGAGCTTGTCCTCGTTGATGTCGACCGCGATGATCGTCGATGCGCCGAAGATCGAGGCCAGCTGGATCAGCGCCGTGCCGACCCCGCCCGCCGCGACCACCGCCACGGTGTCGCCGACCTGCACGTTCGCCGCGTGCCGCAGCGCGCCGTAGGCCGTCATCGTCGAGCACCCGACCGAGGCCACGTCCGACAGATCGACCCCGTCCGGAACCCGGTACACCGAGGTCACCGGGGTCACGCAGCGCTCGGCCATCCCGCCCTGGGAGTACATCCAGACGGGCTCGCCGCCGGGCCGGTGCAGCCGGGTGTCGTCGTCGTAGAGCTTGCCCTGGCCCCGGTTGAACCGGAAGAACCGCTCGCAGATCTCCTCGTTGCCGCGCGAGCACTGACCGCACTGCCCGCACGGCATGATGAAGCTGGTCACGACCGGGTCGCCCACCGACAGCCCGCTGACGCCGGGACCCAGTTCGGAGACCACACCGGCCACCTCGTGGCCCAGCACGGCGGGCGTGGGGAACGGCAGCTCGCCCTTGATCACGTGCAGGTCGCTGTGGCAGGCGCCGCAGGAGCGCACGTCGATGGCGACCTCACCGGCCTTCGGCGTCGGATCGTCCAGCTGCTCGATCCGCAGCGGCTCGTTGGCGGCGGTGTGCACGGCGGCGCGCATCGGGACCTCCTCGTCTCCATAGGCCAGTCGGTTCGGCCGTGAAGCTAGCGGTCCGATCGGTCTCGCACCAGGGTCCGCGCGGTGCGGCGATTGAACACCGAAGTTTCACCTGCCCGTTCACCTGTGGTGATCGTGGCGCGGCCTCGCTCGATTAGAACCGGGACCATGACCCCCGAGAACCTGACTCGCCGCGAGCTGCTGCGCCGCGGTGCCACCGGTGCCGGTCTGCTCGCGGCCGGCGCGCTGCTCCCGGGCACCGCTTTCGCGCGGTCCGGCCGCCCCGTGCTGACCCACGGCGTGCAGCTCGGCGACCCGCGCCCGGACGGCGCCGTGGTGTGGACCCGGGCCGACCGCCCGTCCCGCATGTTCGTCGAGATCTCTGCGCGCGAGGACTTCCGCGACGCGCTGCGCATCCCCGGCCCGGACCTGACGCCCGACACCGACGGCACCGGTGAGCTGCGGCTCACCGGAATTCCGGCGGGCCGCGAGGTGCACTACCGGGTCACCGCCGAGGACCTCGACGGCCGGGTCGCCAGCGAGGGCCTGACCGGCGCCTTCCGCACGGTGCCGCAGGACCGCAGCGACGTGCGGTTCCTGTGGTCGGGTGACGTGGTGGGCCAGGGCTGGGGCATCAACCCCGACATCGGCGGCATGACGATCTACCGCGCGATGGCCGACCGCCGCCCCGACTTCTTCCTGCACAGCGGTGACACGGTTTACGCCGACGGGCCCGTGAAGGAGTCGGTGACGCTGCCCGACGGCCGGGTCTGGCGCAACGTCGTCACCCCGGAGAAGTCGAAGGTCGCCGAAACCCTCGCCGAGTACCGCGGCCAGTTCGCCTACAACCTGCTCGACGAGAACGTGCGCGCGTTCGCCGCCGACGTCCCGCAGCTGATCCAGTGGGACGACCACGAGGTCACCAACAACTGGTACCCGGGCGAGATCCTGGACAACGACGCCTACACCGAGAAGCGCGTGGATGTGCTGGCGCAGCGCGCGTTCCAGGCGTTCCACGAGTGGCAGCCGATCCGCAGGCAGGACGCCGTCGACGGCCGGGTGTACCGGAAGGTCTCGCACGGCCCGCTGCTGGACGTGTTCGTGCTGGACATGCGCAGCTACCGCGACGCGAACTCCACGGGGACCGAGCCGGAGAGCATCCTCGGCGAGGAGCAGGCCCGCTGGCTGGTCCGAGAGCTGACGAAGTCCCGCGCGACCTGGAAGGTCATCGCCTCGGACATGCCGATCGGCATCATCGTCCCCGACGGCGACAAGATCGAGGCCGTTGCCAACGGACTGCCGGGAGCTCCGAACGGCCGCGAGTCCGAGCTGGCGCGGGTGCTGCAGGAGATCAGCCGCCGCGAGGTGCGCAACGTCGTCTGGCTGACCGCCGACGTGCACTACTCGGCGGCGATCAACTACTCGCCGGAGCGCGCGGCGTTCACCGGCTTCGACGAGTTCTGGGAGTTCGTCGCGGGACCGCTCAACGCGGGTGCCTTCGGTCCCAGCGACATGGACCCCACCTTCGGCCCGGAGGTCGCCTTCGTCAGCGCCCCCACCCGCCAGGGCGCGTCCCCGATGGAGGGCTTCCAGCACTTCGGCGAGGTCAACATCGACGGCAACACCGGCCGGCTCACCGTCGACATCCGCGACCAGCGGGGCACCGCGCTGTGGACCAAAACCCTCGACCCCCAGCGCTGAGGACGATCCACCCCGATCTCAGTGGAAAACCCGATTTCAGTGGAAGTCGGCTACCCGATTTCAGTGGAAGTTGGGGACCTGATTTCAGTGGAAGTTGGGGACCTGACTTCCACTGAAATCGTGTTTCCACGACCGGAGGTGTGATCGTTCCGGGCCCCGGGAGAGGTGGGTTCACCTGCGTCGATACGCTGACGGTCAAATCGGGCGCTGGGATGTCGCGCCTGGCGCAACCGTGATGTGAGGAGAGAGAACGTGAGCGAGCGCACTCTGGTGCTGGTCAAGCCCGACGGCGTCGAGCGTGGCCTCGTCGGCGAGGTGATCAGCCGGATCGAGCGCAAGGGCCTGAAGCTGGTCGCGCTGGAGCTCAAGAACGTCGACCGCCAGCTCGCCGAGCAGCACTACGCCGAGCACGACGGCAAGCCGTTCTTCGAGAGCCTGATCGAGTTCATCACCGGTGGCCCGGTCGTGGCGGCCTGCGTCGAGGGCCCGAAGGCCATCGCGGCGTTCCGCCAGCTGGCCGGCGGCACCGACCCGGTCGACAAGGCCGCCCCGGGTTCCATCCGCGGCGACTTCGGCCTCGAGGTGCAGTACAACCTGGTCCACGGCTCGGACTCCACGGAATCCGCAGCCCGCGAGCTCAAGCTCTGGTTCCCGGAGCTCTGATCATCGGTGGTCGTTGTGCGTTGCGGTGCGGGTGGCGGAACCTGACACGTCTCCTGGACTCCGTGCGCCACGACTGATGTATGTCCAATACACGGCGTCGCGGCGTACTCGCCAGAAGACGTGTCAGAACCCGCGGCGGTGCCGGCTGCGAGGGTGGTCGCAACGCCTCGCGGCTGCGCCGCTTGCAGCCGCTTCGACCGGCGACTTGAGATGGCTGTGAGGTGGTTTCAGCCGGGCTTCGCTCGGCTGAAACGCCCCCGCTCGGCGCTCGGTCGAGGGACCTCTACCCTGGTCGCGTGGCTGTGGAGTCCGTTTTCGACAGGTTGGAACCCTTGCTGCCGCGGGTTTCCAAGCCCGTGCAGTACGTGGGCGGCGAGCTCAACTCGACCGTGAAGGCGTGGGAGGACGCCACCGTTCGGTGGTGCCTGATGTACCCCGACGCCTACGAGGTCGGGTTGCCCAACCAGGGTGTTCAGATCCTCTACGAGGTTCTCAACGAGCAGCCTGACGTGCTCGCCGAGCGCACCTACGCGGTGTGGCCGGACCTCGAAGAGCTGATGCGCGAGCACGAGATCCCGCAGTTCACCGTGGACGCGCACCGCCCGGTGGGCGAGTTCGACGTCTTCGGCGTCAGCTTCGCCACCGAGCTCGGCTACACGAACCTCCTCGGCGCGCTCGACCTGGCCGGAATCCCGCTGCACGCCGTGGACCGCACCGACGACCACCCGATCGTGCTGGCCGGTGGTCACGCCGCGTTCAACCCGGAGCCGATCGCCGACTTCGTCGACGCGGCGGTGCTGGGTGACGGCGAGGAAGCCGTCCTGGAGATCACCGAGGCGGTCCGGCGCTGGAAGGGCGAGGGCCGCCCGGGTGGCCGCGACGAGCTGCTGCTGCGGCTGGCCGAGTCCGGCGGCGTCTACATCCCGAAGTTCTACGACGTCTCCTACGGCGAGGACGGCGCGATCGCCGAGGTCGTGCCCAACCAGGAGCGCGCGCCCTACCGGGTGTTCAAGCGCACCACGATGGAGCTCGACGACTGGCCGTACCCGAAGCAGCCGCTGGTCCCGCTCGCGGAGAGCGTGCACGAGCGGATGAGCGTGGAGATCTTCCGCGGCTGCACCCGTGGCTGCCGCTTCTGCCAGGCCGGGATGATCACCCGTCCGGTGCGCGAGCGCTCGATCGAGGGCATCGGCGAGATGGTGCAGCGCGGCCTGGAGAACACCGGGTTCGAGGAGGTCGGCCTGCTGTCGCTGTCCTCGGCCGACCACTCCGAGATCGCCGAGGTCACCAAGGGCCTGGCTGACCGCTACGAGGGCACCAACACCGGTCTGTCGCTGCCGTCGACGCGGGTCGACGCGTTCAACATCGACCTGGCCAACGAGCTGTCCCGCAACGGCCGCCGCTCCGGGCTCACCTTCGCCCCGGAGGGCGGGAGCGAGCGGATCCGCCGGGTGATCAACAAGATGGTCTCCGAGGAAGACCTCATCCGCACCGTCTCGGCGGCCTTCGCCAACGGCTGGCGGCAGGTCAAGCTGTACTTCATGTGCGGTCTCCCCACCGAGGAGGACTCCGACGTCCTGCAGATCGCCGAGATGGCCAAGGAGGTCATCCGCGCAGGACGCGCGGCGTCCGGGCGCAAGGACATCCGGTGCACGATCTCCATCGGCGGGTTCGTGCCCAAGCCGCACACGCCGTTCCAGTGGGCCTCGCAGACCGATCCGGAGACCGTCGACGACCGGTTGCGCAAGCTCCGCGAGGCGATCAACACCGACCGCTCGCTGGGTCGCAACATCGGCATGCGCTACCACGACGGCAAGCCCTCGCTGATCGAAGGACTCCTCTCGCGCGGTGACCGCAGGCTCGGCCGGGTCATCGAGCGGGTGTGGCGCGAGGGCGGCCGGTTCGACGGCTGGAACGAGCACTTCTCCTACGAGCGCTGGGTGGACTGCGCCGAGGCCGAGCTCGCCGAGGTCGGCGTGGACCTGGCCTGGTTCACCACCCGCGAGCGCACCGAGAACGAGGTCCTGCCGTGGGACCACCTGGACTCCGGTCTGGACAAGGAGTGGCTCTGGGCGGACTGGCAGGACGCCCTGGAGGCCCGCGAGCAGGACGACTGCCGGTGGACCCCGTGCTTCGACTGCGGTGTGTGCCCGACCATGGGCACCGACATCGAGGTCGGCCCGACCGGGCGAAAACTGCTTCCGATCTCGCCGGTCGGACAGGGCTCTCCGGTGCGGAATCCGGCGTTCACGAACGGCTGACCTGCGTGTTCGTGCGCGGTCGTGCGATCGCGCACGAACGTGCGTGACACCGTCGGCCAGGTACGGTCTGGATCGAAAACTTCCCGCTGGGTGTTGTCACCACGCGGTTGAGCAAGCAAGCATCGTCGTCGACAGCGGTCCGGGGGGACCGGCGGTGACGATCATGGTCGGGGAGGCATTCTGAGTCGGCGAGATCACCCCAATCCTTCGGCGCCGCCGGTGCAGAAGCTGCGCCTGCGCTACGCCAAGCGGGGCAGGCTGCGGTTCACCTCGCACCGCGACGTGGCGCGCACCTTCGAGCGCGCGCTGCGCCGGGCCGGCGTACCGATGGCCTACTCCCAGGGCTTCAGCCCGCACCCCAAGGTGTCGTGGGCGGGAGCCGTGCCCACCGGTGTGTCCAGCGAGGCCGAGTACCTCGAGCTGCAGTTAGTCGAACGCGTCGAGCCCGAGTCGCTGCGCGCCGAGCTGGACGCCGCCCTGCCTGACGGGATCGACCTGCTCACGGCGGTGGAGGCGCGTCCGGGGCCGCTCGCGGACCTGCTCGTGGTCAGCAAGTGGCGCATCGACATGCCCGGCACGGGAGTGGCCGAACTGCGCCAGGCCGCGGAGCAGCTGATGGCGGCCGACAGCGCGCTGGTCGAGCGGATGACCAAGGACGGTCGCCGCACCATCGACGCGCGTGCCGCGCTGCTCAGCGCGGAGGTCTGGGAAGGTCCTCGGCCGATTGCGCAGCGTGATCAAAAACGCCACGCGACCGCCCAGGTGGACGATTGGCCCGAGGCGTCCGCACCGTATGGGATACTCGTAACGGTCGTGCGGCAGACAACACCCGTCGTACGGCCCGACGACGTACTGAGCGCCCTGCGTGTCGTCGCCGGTCTGGAACCGTCGGCCGCCGCGAGCGCGACCCGGCTGGAACAGGGTCGGCTCGATGACGGGGGAGGCATTGCCGACCCGTTGGCCCAGGACTCAGACGGCGACCGGACTCCGGCGGGTGAGCCCGCGGCCGGGTGACGGACGGCGTGACGTCGTCGACCCGCCGTACGGCTTCCCGGCCTGCAGGTCCGGGGCGGAGGGACCACGAAGAATTGCCGTCGCCCGCGGGCGGCGGAAACTAAAAGATCGCACATGCCTCTGTGCGGCCGCGTCCACCCGGACGCGCCCGGGGGCGGAGGAGCTGGATGTTGAACATGGATACGCCCGCTGGGAACAACGCCAGCGGGCAATCGCCCACACCCACCCAGGATGCGCAGGGCACCATCGAGTTGCCCGCGAAGCTCAGGGTGCACGCGCTCGCCAAGCTGCTGGGAGCCAGCAGCCGGGAGATCATCAAGGCGCTGGACGAGCTCGGTGAGCCCGTCCGCAGCGCCCAGTCGAACATCAACCGGGATCTGGCCCTGCGCGTCGTTCAGACGCTCAACCCCGAGCTGGTCGCCGAGGAAGGCGAGGACGCGGCCGAGGCCGCTCCGGCTTCCGAGGAACCGGCGACCGGGTCGAGCGAGGCCGCTGAGGCCGAGCAGAGCGCCGCGGTGCCCGCTGCGGACTTCGCGTCCCCGCCGTCCGAGGCGGAGGAGTCCTCGGTCGGCCTGACGCCGCTGTTCGCGGCTCCGGAGGCCATGTTCCTGGCCCCGCAGCCGCCGGCGCAGCGCCCGGCCGCCGCCGAGCCGGAGCCCGCCGAGGCCGCACCCGCGGCACCGGCCGCGGAGCCCGCCGCTGAGACCACCTCCGAGGAGGGGGAGTCCGACTCCGCCGCCGACGGCGATGACGACTCGGGTGACTCCGGCAGCCGCCGCCGTCGCCGTCGTGGTCGCCGGGGCCGCGGCCGGGGTCGCGGCGCCGACTCCGACAGCGAGTCCGGTGGCGAGGAGGGGTCCGAGGACAACCAGTCCGAGGCCGCCCAGGCCGAGACCTCCGGTGAGGGCTCCGAGGAGTCCTCCGACGAGCAGGCCGGTGAGTCCGAAGGCCAGTCCGAGGGCTCCCGCCGCCGTCGTCGCCGTCGTCGCCGCAAGGGCTCGTCGGACGACGAGAGCGGCAGCCGCGAGGACGACCCGCCGAACACCGTGGTGCACGTGCGCGAGCCCGCCGCCGAACCCTCGCGGCAGGACTCCAGCGACGACGAGGTCCGCGCGGTCAAGGGCTCGACCCGCCTGGAGGCCAAGCGCCAGCGCCGCCGCGACGGCCGCGAAGCCGGTCGGCGTCGCGCGCCTGTGCTGTCGGAGTCGGAGTTCCTGGCCCGCCGCGAGTCGGTCGACCGCAAGATGGTGGTCCGCCAGAACGGTGACCAGACCCAGATCGCGGTTCTGGAGGACAACGTCCTCGTCGAGAACTTCGTGACCTCCTCGGGCACCGGCTCGCTGGTCGGCAACGTCTACCTGGGCCGCGTGCAGAACGTGCTGCCCAGCATGGAAGCCGCCTTCGTCGACATCGGCCGGGGCCGCAACGCGGTCCTCTACGCCGGTGAGGTCGACTGGGACGCCGCCGGGCTGGCGGGCAAGGCCCGCCGCATCGAGCAGGCCCTGCAGACCGGCGACAGCGTCCTGGTGCAGGTCACCAAGGACCCGGTCGGTCACAAGGGCGCGCGGCTGACCACCCAGATCAGCCTGCCGGGCCGGTTCCTGGTCTACGTGCCGGGCGGCGGCGCCACCGGTATCAGCCGCAAGCTGCCCGACAACGAGCGCAAGCGGCTCAAGGAGATCCTCAAGCGGATCGTGCCGGACAACGCCGGCGTGATCATCCGCACCGCCTCCGAGGGCACCAGCGAAGAAGCGCTGGACCGCGACGTGCGGCGGCTGCAGGCGCAGTGGGAGGTCATCAAGGAGAAGGCCGAGACCCCCGGCGCGAACGCCCCGCAGCTGCTCTACGAGGAGCCCGACCTGCTGATCAAGGTCGTCCGCGACCTGTTCACCGAGGACTTCTCGTCGATGACCGTCCAGGGCAACGACGCGTGGGAGACCATCGAGGCCTACGTCCAGCACGTGGCGCCCGACCTGGCGTCCCGGCTGGACAAGCACGTCGGCAAGAACGACGTGTTCCACGAGAAGCGGATCAACGAGCAGATCGCCAAGGCGCTGGACCGCAAGGTCTGGCTGCCCTCCGGTGGTTACCTGGTCATCGACCGCACCGAGGCCATGACGGTGATCGACGTCAACACCGGCAAGTTCACCGGCTCCGGTGGCAACCTGGAGGAGACGGTCACCCGCAACAACCTGGAGGCCGCGGAGGAGATCGTCCGCCAGCTCCGGTTGCGCGACATCGGCGGCATCATCGTCATCGACTTCATCGACATGGTGCTGGAGTCCAACCGCGACCTGGTGCTGCGCCGGCTCACCGAGTGCCTGGGCCGCGACCGCACCCGCCACCAGGTCGCCGAGGTGACCTCGCTGGGCCTGGTGCAGATGACCCGCAAGCGGGTCGGCACCGGTCTGCTGGAGGCCTACAGCAGCACCTGCGAGCACTGCCGCGGGCGCGGGCTGATGGTCTCCACCGAGCCGATCAACCACCAGCACGGCAACGGCGGTGGCGGCAACGGCAGCGCCCAGAGCGGTGGTGGCAACGGTGGCCGCCGCAACCGCAACCGCGGCAAGCAGCAGGACGCCGACCAGCAGGCCCCCGAGCCCAAGGCCGAGCAGAAGACCGAGTCCAAGCCGGAGCCGAAGGCCGAGGTCAAGGCGGACACCAAGCCGGAGCCCAAGCCCGAGTCGAAGCCGGAGCCGAAGGTCGAGGCGAAGGCCGAGGAGCGCAAGCCCGAGCCCGCTCCGGTCGAGTCGAAGCCGGAGCCGAAGGCCGAGGAGCCCAAGGCTGCCGAGCCGAAGCCCGAGCCCGTCGAGGCCGCCAAGCCCGTCGAGCCGAAGCCTGAGCCCGAGGCCGCCAAGCCAGTCGAGCCGGTCGCCGAGACGAAGCCGCAGGTCGCCGAGACCCCGGCCGCCGCGGTCGAGCAGAAGCAGCCGGAGCCGGCCGAGTCGCCGGCGGAGTCCAACGGGGTCCGTCCGCGCCGCAAGGCCGTGCGGTCCGCCGGTAGCGCGGGCGCCCCGGTCCAGCCGCTGGTGGTGGCCAAGCCGGAGCCGAAGCAGTCGACCGACGACGGTCTGGCCAACATCGAGCCGGCCGCCCCGGTCCGCAGGGCCCGCCGCCGCGCGGTCTCGCGCCCGTCCGGTCCGCCGGTCGAGGGCTGACCCGATCAACACCGGAAATGGCCGATCCGTTCAAGAACGGGTCGGCCATTTCCGCTTAACGTCGGGGGCATGACTCGTTGCACACCGCAGCGCCTGGCGGACGCCGAGCGCTTCATCTGGCTCACGGCCCGCGTGCTGGAACAGCGCCGCTTCGAACACCTCCACGCCGAGGGTTCGGCAGCGGCGGTCCACACCGCTCTGGAGGCATACCGCTGCTCCGACGGCGGGTACGGCTACGGCCTGGAACCGGACGCGCGCGGCCCCATCAGCCAGCCGCTGCAGACCTGGACCGCGCTGACGATCCTGGACGAGATCGGCCGCTGCGCCGAGGACGCCCCCGCCATCTGCGACCACCTCACCACCATCACCCGCCCGGACGGCGGCGTGCCCGGCGGCGACGTGCGGCTCGGCGACTACCCGCACGCCCCGTGGATCCCGGTGGTCGAGGAACCCGAGGGATCGCTGCTGTCGACCGCGCTGCTGGCGGGCGTGCTGCACAAGAACGCCGTCGAGCACCCGTGGCTGTCGGGCGCGACCGAGTTCTGCTGGAAGGGCGTCGACGCGCTCACCGAGACCCACCCCTACGAGGCGATCGCCTCGGTCGCGTTCCTCGACCACGTGCCCGACCGGGAGCGGGCCGAGCGAGCGGCCGAGCGCATCGGCGGGTTGATCCGCGAGGCCGGCTACGTGCTGCTCGATCCCGAACGCCCGGAGCTGGCGCGGGTGGCTCCCGGCTACGCCTCCGGTGAGATCCCGGGGGTCTGCGACTACGCGGCGTCCCCGACGAGCCTGGCCCGTCGGTGGTTCAGCGACGCCGAGATCGAGCGGGGCCTGGACCACCTGGCGTCGCAGCAGCGCGAGGACGGCGGCTGGCCGATCCAGTGGCTGGAGTGGTCGCCGAGCACGGCGCTGGAAGGCAGGCCCCGGGTCACGCTCGACGCGCTGCGCGTCCTGAGCGCCTACGACGCGGCCTGATCCCGCGCGAAGTACCGCTTCGGGGTCAGGCCGGACAGCCGGCGGAACTCCCTGGTCAGGTGGGCTTGGTCGGCGTAGCCGCAGCGGTGGGAGAGGTCGGCGAGCCGGTGCTCGCCGCTGCTGCGCACGGCCCGCTGGAACCGCAGCACGCTCACCAGCGTCTGCGGCCCGTAGCCGACGGCGTCGGCGATCCGGCGCCGCAGCTGCCGCTCGGACATGCCGATCCGCCCGGCCAGCGCGCGCACCGACGGCGGTCGTGGATCGTCCAGGGCGGCGACCGCGACCGCCACGGCGGGGTCGGGCTCCCACTCGGTCAGGCGCTCCCGCGCGAAGCGCTCCAGCAGCGCGGGGGCCAGCTCGGGATGCTCGTCGACGGCGTCGGCGAGGTCGCGTCCTCGGGAGCCCCAGAGCTCGGTGGCGTCGACCCGCAGGTCCTGCAGCTCAGCTGCGGGGACGCCGAGCAGCAGCCGGGCCATCCCCGGTCGGGCCCGGATGCCGAACATCGGTGCTCCGGCGTCCAGCCCGGAGACCCAGGACCCTGTGTCGGGGCCGACGGCCTCGACCCGTCCCGCTCGCCAGATCAGGTCGACGCAGCCGTCGGGCACGACCAGCTGCGAGCCTCCGGCCGGAGCGGCTCCGTGCCCCCACAGGCAGGACACGAACCCTCGCAGCTCCGCCGAAGGCGACGACTCCCAGTACCGCACACCCAGCAGTATGCGATGCCCCCGGACAGGGCGACCCGCCACCGCGGCCGAGCGAAGGGGAAGCGCCGGCTCGCGGACCGGGAACGCGCGGAGCCCCGGTCCCTCGGGACCGGGGCTCCGCCTGGGTGGATCAGTTCTCCTCGGTGTCGAAGGACGGGATGTCGGTCCTGTCGTCGGAGCTGGGCATGTCGCCCGGCAGGTCCAGGCCCTGAGCGGGCGGCCCCGGGGACCACAGGCCCGAGTGCGTCTCGGTGTGCAGCTCCAGCGCTGCCGAGGCGGGCAACGCGTCCGGCGTGTAGGGGTGCACCTGGTACAGCGAGCCCCAGTCCTTCTGCGGGTCGTTGGTCAGGTAGGTCGGCAGGTTGCGCACGCTCGACGACACCGTCATCCAGCCGAACGGCCCACCGGCGTCCGGCGAGGACCAGCCCTCACCGATGCCCCGGACCTCCTCGCCCGCGCTGACCCGGAACTTCGGCATCTCCGCGATGCCGTTGTACAGCCCCGAGATCTCCAGGCACGGGTGCACCAGCCCGGCAGGCCACTCCACGAACGTCGGGTCGTTGCCGACGAACTTCGTGAGCTGGGTCAGCTTCGGCACGCGCGGTGCCGACACCGCCAGCCAGCCGCTCTGCCCCAGGGACTGGTCGACCAGCACCATCCGCAGCTTCGTCGCGCCCTCGGCCTCTCCGCCGAGCAGGTAGCGGTGCTCGCGCCATCCCGGCGGCGGGCCCTGCTGAACCGGGTACCGGTTGGTCAGCTGGAAGCCCTGCGGGGTGTCCTTGCCCAGTTCGAAGTAGACCTGGTTCGCGCCCGTCTCCGAACCGGCGATGCTGATCGCCACCGGCAGCTTGCCGGTCTGGGCCTCCTCCGGGATGTCGTACCACGGAGTGCGCAGCTCACCGGTGCCCTGCCCCTCTTCGTCGTAGCTGCCCCACACCGGGGCCTCGGGTCCGCCGAACTGGTTCGGCGGGCGCCAGCTCGGCGTGTCCGGTGAGGACTCGTCGGTCGGCGGCACGCCCGGGTCGGTGAAGCCGACCTGCTTGGGCTGCAGGTACTGCTGGGCGTTCTCCTGGTTGGCCAGGCGCTGCGGCGGCAGCTTCAGATCGGGCTGCTTGGCCGGGGCCGGCACGGTCGGCTGCTGCGCGGACGCCTTGAGCACGCCCTCGCGCGGGTTGGTCTCCACCCCGACCGAGTCGGACAGGCCGCAGCTCTGCTGGGTGAGCTGCTTGATGTTGTCGGTGCCCAGCGTGTAGCTCGGCCCCTGCTCGACGATGCCCTTGCCGAACGCGGCGAGCTCACCGAGCACCATCAGCGCGCACAGCACCGACAGCGGCGCCGTGCCCCAGCGCAACGCGAGGTTGCGCTTCTCCTTGCTCTCCCAGCTCTCGTCGACGACCTTCGGGTTGTTCTCGTCGATCCGCAGGTGCTCGACCACGGCGATGATGCCGGTGATCATCGCGAGCACCAGGATCATCGTGCTCGCCTTGTAGCCCTTGATCGACGGCGGCTTGTCGAACCACGGGACGCCCCAGCCGGAGACGTACCACCAGGCGTTCGGCCCGGTGGCGGCGAAGGCCAGGATCACCAGCAGACCGGTCACGAACGCCATCCGGTTGCGCCGCGAGCGCAGCACGGTGGTGCTGGTGGCCAGCGCGGTGAGCGCCGCGAGCGCGCCGCCGACCGCGGCGAAGATGCCGAAGTGGTGGGTGTGCTTGGTGGGCGTGAGCGCCAGCACCGCGAAGGACATCGCGGCCACCGCCAGCAGTCGGCGGCTCGGGCCCAACGCGGCACCGCGGATCCGGCCCCGGCGCAGCAGCACCACGCCGCAGGTCGCCACGCACAGGATCACCAGCAGCACCGGGAAGCGGCGGCTGAGCGAACCGTCCGGGCTCTCGCTGAACAGCAGCAGGTAGCGGCTGAGCTCCTCGTACCAGCGGCCGTTGGGGCCGAAGGTCGTCTTGAGCTCCATCGAGTCCATCACCGACCGCCACGTCTGGTCGTAGAACACCAGCGTGAGGATCACGAACCCGGACGCCATGAGCGGCGCCAGCACCGGGAGCCAGCCGAACTCCTGCGCTCGCTTGCGCACCATCCGGTGCAGCGGCTTGAACCCGGCGATGTAGGGGAGCACGGCGATCAGGCCGTGCGGGTTGACGCCCACCGACAGGGCGGCGGCGACCAGGCCCAGCGCGGCGGGCGTCAGCCGCTCGGTGCTCACCGCGCGCTCGACGGCGCACAGCGCGAGCAGCGAGAACAGCACCACGACCGGCTCGGCGCGCAGACCGTTGTTGTAGGGCAGCCAGAAGGCGAGGAACACCGCGGCCGCGGCCCAGCCGGCGGCGTTGCTGCGCCGGACCTGCTGGCCCAGGCGGGGGAGCACCTCGCGGGAGATCAGCAGCCAGCTGATGATGCCCATCAGCAGCGCCGGCAACCGGACCCACGGGGTCGCGGTCGACACCCTCACCCACAGCGAGTAGACCTCGTAGAACCAGCCGAACGGCGATTCCGGGTTGGCGAACCAGCGGTAGTAGTTGCTGACGTAGCCGGCGCTCTGCTCCGAGCGCACCATGCTCAGCACGTAGCCGTCATCGGAGGTCATCGCCCCGATCAGCCACCAGATCCCGAGCGCGACGAACACCGAGATGTCGCGCAGCGTCGGCTTCCACCAGCGCTTCGGCGCCAGGCGTGGAGCGCGCCGGCCGGCGAGGGCGTCCAGGCGTCGCAGGCACAGCACGGAGCCGATGAACGAGGCCAGGGTCAGCACGATGACGGTCGTCTTCAGCGGCGTCGCCCACGAGCTGAACCGGTTGTCCACCCTGGCCTGGAAGTCCAGCCCGCGCACGTCGTCGCGGGTGTTGTCCAAAGTGGAGTAGATGCCGGTCAGCTGGGGGCGCTGGTCGCCGGTCTGGTTGACCCAGCGCTCCTTGCCGATCGTGGCGGTGGTGCCTTCGGCGTCGGCGTGCACCTTCAGGGTGCAGTCACCGGCGGGCAGCGGTGTGGTGCCGATCTGCTGGCCCTTGGAGTAGAGCAGCGCCTGCCCGTTGTCGACCTGCAGGACGAGACCGGTGAGCTGACCGGAGTCCGAATCGGGCGAGTTGGTGCTCAGCAACAACCCCGGGCCTTCGGTTCTCGCGTCCAGGCTGCGCGCCGAGGCGCACGGGACCTTCGCGTCCAGCCACACCGGTGCGTAGGTCACCAGTGGGGCGGAGACCGACTTGGTTCCCTCCGCTGTCGGCCACCGCAACGTCCCCACCTTGTGGTTGACGGGGAGGAACGGGACAAGTAGCGCCAGGACGGTGCCCACCAGCCCGAGAAGCGTGGCGAGCAACCGCAATTTCTTCGCCGACTCTTGCTGCACGGGGGAGACCATACGGGCGATGACAGGGTGTGTTCTGCCGCCCCCTGGCCTATTTCGCATTTGCGTCAGGTAATGCGCAATCGCTTTGTCAGGAGCTCGTTACCGCGCTGTGTTCCGAGTTGAAATGTTCGGTCACGAAGCGTGTTGTGCTGAATTCGCAGTCCGCGTGGTCTGGTCCGCGACCAGCACCGTCACGTCGTGCTCACGACCGGTTCGGTGCAGCACGAGTTCGGCCAGAAGACCCAGCGAGATCATCTGAACTCCGAAAATCTCCAACAGGATCCCGAGCGTCAGAAGTGGACGAGTTCCGATCGATTCCTCGGTGAACAACCACACCCCGGTCAAGTACAGCAGCACCAGAGTTCCCAGCGTCCCCGCCAGCATCCCGAGCCCGCCGAACAGGTGCGCAGGACGGCGTCCGTAGCGGGTCAGCGCCATCACCGTGAGCAGGTCCAGCGCGCCGCGCGCGTAGCGCTCCAGCCCGTACTTGGACACCCCGTGCTGCCGCGCCCGGTGGTTGACCGTCCGCTCCACGACCCGGTATCCGAGCTGGTGCGCCAGCGCCGGGATGTAGCGGTGCAGCTCCCCGTACAGCGGAACCCGCCGGTACACCTCGGTGCGCGCGGCCTTCAGCCCGCAGTTGTGGTCCGACAGCCGCAGCCCGGTGATCAGCCCGGTGAACCAGTTGAACACCTTCGACGGCAGCCGCTTGCCCAGCGGGTCCTTGCGCTGCGCCTTGTGGCCGCTGACCAGGTCCGTCCCGGAGTCCAGCTCGGCCAGCAGCCGGGGGATCTCGGAGGGATCGTCCTGCAGGTCGGCGTCGAGGGTGACCATGAGCTCGCCGCGCAGCTCGGAGACCCCGGCGGCCAGCGCGGCGGCCTTGCCGAAGTTGCGGCGCAGCCGGATGCCCCGGATGCGCGGGTCCCGCGCGGCGTGCTCGGTGATGACCTGCCAGCTGTCGTCGGTGCTGCCGTCGTCGACGATCACCAGCTCCCACTCGCGGTGCTGGCCTGCCATGGCCTCGCTGATCTCGGCGAAGAGCTTCGGCAGGCTGTCGCGCTCGTCCTTGGCGGGAGCCAGCAGTGAGACTTCCGGGATCGTCATCGCGCCACCTGCGGTTTCTCCGTGAGCGGCCGGATCCACCAGCCGTCGGGGAACTGGAACGCCACGCGCAGCGGACCCGGTTGGGCGGGGGCGACGGCCTGGAAGCCGAGCCCGCTCTCGATGCCGGGCGTGGCCGCCTCGGCGTCCGAGCGCGGGAGGTCGACCACGCCGCCGCCGACGACCGTCCCGGTCTGGTCGAGCACGGCCACGCAGCGAGCGCGTTCGATGCCGGAGATCGCCCAGCCCTTGAGCATCCGCGCGCCGCCCTGGACCTGGTCGGTCTCGGCGTTGAGCACGACGTCGCGGCCGTCCGGTCGCGGTTCGCGCAGCGAGTCGACGCTGGGCGTGCGCCAGGTCGCGGTGCTGACCCGGTCGCCGACGTTGAGCCCGTCGGGGCAGCCGAGCGAGAACTCGGGGGAGAAGGGGTAGTGCCCGAGCGCCTGGAGGCGGGGCAGCAGCTGTCCGGGCGAGGGGAAGCGGTCGGTGAAGGCGTCGGGGTGCCCGATCCGCGCGGCGACCGCCAGCAGCTGCTGGTTGGGCGCGTCGGCCCGCACGCTCTGCGCCATCGGCGCCCCGAGCGCGACCGTGGCCAGCACCGCGCCGCCCACCGCGACCGCGCGGAACCGCGGCCAGCGCGCCCAGGCGACCACGATGACCAGCACCGCGATCCACAACGCGGCGGTCATGCTGTTGTAGCGGCTCTGCAGCCCGGCCGACTCGCCGAACGCGGCGCGCGAGCCGGAGATCATCACCGCGCAGCCCAGCGCGTACAGCGCCAGCCCCCACCACGGCGCGGCGATCCGCCGTTCGGCGGTGGTCTGGTTCGCGTGCAGCACCAGCACGCCGAGCCCGGCCACTCCCGCCAGCAGCGCGACCGAGGGGTCGGTGCCGGTCCACACCATGCCGAGCATGCTCAGCCCGGCCAGCATCGCCTGCGCCGGATCGTCGGTCGGCGAGCTCCCGCCGCCGCCCTGCGGGCCGCGCAGCACCAGCCAGGTCGCGACCACCACGAGCCCGACCACCAGCGGGGTCGCGATCCACTTCCGCCGGTCGCCGCGCAGCCACGCCACCAGCGCCAGCGCCGGCCACACCGCGAAGGAGGTGCCGTAGCTGATCGAGGCCAGCAGGCCCAGCACCACGGCGATCGCGCGGTGCTCCCGGTGCATCGCCAGCAGCGCACCCAGGACCAGCAGCATCGCCAGGATCCACGAGGCGCCGCTCATCGAGCGCACGTAGTTGTGGATGCCGTGCGGGTTGAACACCAGCGTCGAGGTCGCCGCGAGGAGTCCCGCCCGCTGCCAGGGGTCGAGGTGCTCGGGCAGCATCGCCAGCACCAGCAGGACGCAGCCCGCGCCCATCGCCAGCACGGCCAGGCCCAGCGGCTGGTTGAGGCCGTGGCCGAAGCGGGCGCTGAGCCAGAACAGCAGGCTGGGCAGCACGAACGGGTGCTCGTTGCGGAATCCCAGCAGCGCTTCGGGGCGCAGCGAGCCGTCGACGTCGGTGATGTCGAGCAGGACCCACCAGTAGTCGTAGAAGTGCATCTGCGGGTAGCGCAGGATCTCGCGCAGCATCATCAGCGGCGGCACGACGGCCGACAGCCCCAGCAGCAGCGGACCGAAGGGGTGCACCGGACCGGGGGCGGCTGGTGCGGTGGGCGCGGCGGCCTGGTGGTCGGTCTGCGAAGCGGTGTCAGTCACTCTGCGTTTCCCTAGATCATCACGGGCGGCCACTGACGGTAGCAAGGGCAGGTCACGATGGTTGCGGAACGGGGAAATCTGGCCGGGATGCGCCACGGCGGCGGGGGCGGTTCGCCGGTCCGCGGCGAGCTCGCTTATGCTGTTTCGGCTCGCCCGTCAGCGCGTGATCCGCGGATCCGCACTGGTGGTACCGCCCCGGTCGATCGGGGACGGAAACCTGGTCTGTATGATGGGTGAGAACTTCTCGCCGCCGGACGGGCGGAGAGATTAAACGCCTGTTTCGAGTGCGGTCGCTCGCGCGGTCCTCGCTGCTGAGACAGGAACCCACCGAGACGCTGCACCAGCGGCGTGGTAGGAAGCCCCGATCCTCGTGATCGTGGCGGACGTCCGCCGCAACCTGGTGAATTAGCGAAACCGAGCAGCAGGAGACTTCCGACTCATGTACGCGATCGTCAAGACCGGCGGCAAGCAGTACAAGGTGGCTGTCGGGGACGTCGTCGAGGTCGAGAAGCTCGATGGCGAGCTGGGCTCCGAGGTCGCGCTCCCGGCGGTTCTGGTCGTCGATGGCTCCGAGGTCACGACCGACGTCGACGCGCTGACCAAGGTGTCGGTGACCGGCGAGCTGGTCGAGCAGACCAAGGGCCCCAAGATCCGCATCCACAAGTTCAAGAACAAGACCGGCTACCACAAGCGCCAGGGTCACCGTCAGAAGCTGACCCGGGTGAAGGTCACCGGCATCAACAAGTGAGGACCTGAGTAGTCATGGCACACAAGAAGGGCGCATCCAGCTCTCGGAACGGCCGCGACTCGAACCCCAAGTACCTCGGGGTGAAGCGCTACGGCGGCCAGGTCGTCAAGGCCGGTGAGATCCTGATCCGTCAGCGTGGGACCAAGTTCCACCCGGGTCTGAACGTGGGTCGGGGCAACGACGACACCCTGTTCGCGCTGTCCGCCGGTACCGTCGAGTTCGGACGTTACCGCGGCCGCAAGGCCGTCAGCGTGCAGCTCGTCGAGGCCTGATCCGGCTCTCGACGCAGGCCAGCAACTTCCCGGCGAGGGGCGGAACCGGCATGACCGGGCCGCCCCTCGCTTTGTGTTGTCCGGGGTGACCTGCACCGCGGTCGGGAAGCACGCCGGTCGCGCCGCTGTTGCAATCGAGACCAAGAGCTCTACCCGCCGGGCGGCCGCTCGGCTTGATCTTCCTGGAGGCATTCGTGTCGCGGTTCGTTGACCGCGTGACCATCAGCGTCGCCGCGGGCGACGGTGGAAATGGCTGCGCCTCGGTGCACAGGGAGAAGTTCAAGCCGCTGGGTGGTCCGGACGGCGGCAACGGTGGCAAGGGCGGCGACGTCCGCCTCGTCGTCGACTCCGGCGTGCACACCCTGCTCGACTTCCACTACCGGCCCAACGCCCGCGCGGTGAAGGGGCAGCCCGGCAAGGGCGGCCACCGCAACGGCGCCCAGGGCGAGGACCTGGTGCTGCCGGTCCCGGACGGCACCGTCGTGCTGACCCCCGACGGTGAGGTGCTGGCCGACCTGGTCGGCACGGGAACCACCTTCATCGCGGCGGCCGGCGGTCGCGGCGGCCTCGGCAACGCCGCGCTCGCATCCAAGGCCCGCAAGGCGCCGGGCTTCGCGCTGCTCGGCGAGCCCGGCGAAGAGCTGGAACTGGTGCTGGAGCTGAAGTCGGTCGCCGACGTCGGCCTGCTCGGTTTCCCGTCGGCGGGCAAGTCCTCGCTGATCTCGGTGGTCTCGGCCGCGAAGCCGAAGATCGCCGACTACCCCTTCACCACCTTGGTCCCCAACCTCGGCGTGGTGACCGCGGGCGAGACGGTGTTCACCGTCGCCGACGTGCCCGGCCTGATCCCCGGCGCCAGCCAGGGGCGCGGTCTGGGCCTGGACTTCCTGCGGCACATCGAGCGCTGCGCGGTGCTGGTCCACGTGGTCGACTGCGCCACGCTGGAGCCGGGCCGCGACCCGATCTCCGACATCGACGCGCTGGAGAACGAGCTCGCCGAGTACACCCCGGCGCTGGCCGCCGAGCAGGGCGGCGCCGACCTGGCCGACCGCCCGCGCATGGTGGTGCTGAACAAGATCGACGTGCCGGAGGCCCGCGAGCTCGCCGACTTCGTGCGCGCGGAGGTCGAGGAGCGGGGCTGGCCGGTCTTCGAGATCTCCACCGCCTCCCGCGAGGGCCTGCGCGAGCTGAGCTTCGCGATGGGTGCCGAGGTCGAGCGCTACCGCGAGACGCTGCCCGAGCCGGAACCGGCGCGCGTGGTGGTCCGGCCGACCGCGGTCGACGACGGTGGTTTCACCGTCGAACCCGACCCGGAGGACGAGGACGCCTTCATCGTTCGCGGCGAGAAGCCGGAGCGCTGGATCCGGCAGACCGACTTCAACAACAGCGAGGCCGTGGGCTTCCTCGCCGACCGGCTGGCGAAGCTGGGCGTGGAGGACGCGCTGGCCAAGCAGGGCGCCGAGCCCGGCAGCCAGGTCACCATCGGCACCATGACCTTCGACTGGGAGCCCTCCACCCCGGCGGGGATGGCCAACCTGCTCGGTCGGCGCGGTCACGACCTGCGGCTGGAGTCCGACGACCGGGTTTCGGCGCACGAGCGCAAGATCGCCAAGCAGGCGCGCCGCGGTAGCGGGCTGGACGAGTTCGGCCGCTACGTCGGGGGCGAGGAGGAGGACGACGAGTGAGCCTCTCGGCGACTCGGCAGGCGGTCGCGGCCGCGCAGCGGATCGTGGTGAAGGTCGGTTCGTCCTCGTTGACGACCACCGAGGGCGGCTTGGACTCCGAGCGGCTGTCGGTCCTGGTGGACACGGTCGCGAAGCGGGTCGCCGCCGGGGGACAGGTCGTGCTGGTCTCCTCGGGCGCCATCGCCGCCGGGATCGCGCCGATGGGCCTGCGCCGCAGGCCGAAGGACCTGGCGACGCAGCAGGCCGCGGCGTCGGTGGGGCAGCTGGCGCTCGCGCACGCCTACGCCGAGTCGTTCGCCCGCTTCGACCTCACCGTCGGCCAGGTGCTGCTCACCGCCGATGACGTGGTGCGCCGCAGCAACTACCGCAACGCGCAGCGCACCCTGAACCGGCTGCTCGGGCTGGGTGTGGTGCCGGTGGTCAACGAGAACGACACGGTGGCCACCACCGAGATCCGCTTCGGCGACAACGATCGGCTGGCGGCGCTGGTCTCGCACCTGGTCGGTGCCGACGCGCTGATCCTGCTGTCCGATGTGGACGCGCTCTACGACGGCGATCCGCGCAAGGGCGGATCGAAGGTGATCCGCGAGGTCACCGGCGCAGCCGACATGGCCGGTGTCGACGCGGGCAGCTCGGGTGCGTCCGGGTTGGGCACCGGCGGCATGGCGTCGAAGGTCGCGGCGGCGAAAGTCGCCTGCACCTCCGGCATTCCGGTCCTGCTCACGTCGTCGGCCAACGCCGAGAGCGCCTTGGGGGCGGCGGACGTGGGAACGGCGTTCGCCGCGACCGGGAACCGCCTGTCGGCTCGGCGGTTCTGGCTCGCCCACGCCGCCGGGGCCAACGGCCGCCTCTGGTTGGACGACGGTGCCGTCGCCGCGGTCGTCAAGCGCCGCCGGTCCCTGCTGGCCGCCGGGATCACCGCCGTCGAGGGCGCTTTCGACGGCGGCGACGTGGTTGAACTCCTCAGCCCGACCGGCAAGGTCGTGGCCCGCGGCGTCGTCGCCTACGACGTCGAAGAGCTCCCGACCCTGATCGGTCGCTCCACCCACGACCTCCCGCCGGAGCAGCGCCGAGAGGTCGTCCATGCCGACGACCTCGTGCCGATGCGCTGACTCAGCGCAGTTCGGTGGCCCGGGTCTCGGGCAGCGTGCGGATGACGAAGAACGCGATCACCGCGCCCACCGCGATGTACCAGAAGAAGCCCGTGGCGATGCCGAACTCGGCGAAGGCCTGGATGACCAGCGGTGCCGTGCCGCCGAAGACGGCGACCGTGAGGTTGTACCAGGCGCCGATGCCCAGCCCGCGCAGCTCGGTGGGGAACAGCTCCGACATGATCGCCGGCGCGATCGAGGTCATCGCGGTGTAGAGCCCGACACCGACGCAGAACACGACGAGCAGGCCGCCCAGGCCCGGCCGCACCAGGCTGGACAGCGGCACGATGAGGATCGCGGTGGCCGCCGACCACACCAGCAGCTGCGGTTTGCGGCCGTAGCGGTCGGACACCGCGCCCATCGGGTACTGCAGCGCGATGAACAGCGCCGTCGCGATGGACAGCGCGAGGAACACGTCGGTGGCGTCGGCGTCGCGGTTCTTCACCGCGAACGGCGTGAGCGCGCTGAAGAACGTGTAGTAGCACAGCGTCGAGAGCATCGAGAACCCGATGAGCTGCCCGACGGCCTTGGGGTGCTCCCGCAGCGTCAGCATCAGCGGGTTCTTCAGGGCCTTGGCCTTGGTCTTGTTCTCCTCGTACTGCTCGGTCTCGGTCAGCGTGCGCCGCAACCAGATGCCGACGAGCCCGAGCACGCCGCCGACGATGAACGGGATCCGCCAGCCGTAGGAGGTGAGCTGGTCCTCGCTGAGCACGGAGGTCAGCAGGAATCCCAGCAGCGAGGCGATGAGCAGCGCGGCACCCGTGGAGATGTAGAAGAACGACGAGTACCGGCCGCGCCGCGACGGAGGCGCGATCTCGGCGAGGTAGGCCGAGGCGTTGGAGACCTCGCCGCCGAGCGAGAGGCCCTGCCCGATGCGGGCGAGGATGAGCAGGATCGACGCCAGCCACCCGATGGACTCGAAGGTCGGCAGGACACCGATGATCAACGAGCCGCCGGCCATCAACGCGATCGTCACCAGCATCGCGGTCTTGCGCCCGCGCAGGTCGGCGAAGCGGCCGAGCATCCAGCCGCCGAGCGGGCGGAAGAAGAACGCGAGCGCGAACGTGGCCAGCGTGTTGATCAGGGCCCATTCGCCGGGGAAGAAGGCGGAGGCGAAGTACACGCTGAACGCGGTGTAGATGGTCCAGTCGTACCACTCGATGGCGTTACCGATGCTCGCCGCGACCAGCGTTCGGACCGGGAGCTTGTGGGCCACGGCTTCGTCCTGGGACATCGCAACCTCCGCGTCGCGCCCGAGAATGGGGTGTCGACACGGTATGCGCTCGACTGCTTGGGTGAAAGGTCCGAGTCCTAACTGGAATCGGGAAATCCAGGTGAGCGGGACGCGTCCGCTGATGCAGACTGCCGGGATGACCGAGGTGCGCGCGCTGGCGGACGAGCTGGTAAAGGTTCTCGTCGCCGAGAACCCGCTCAACGAGTTGCTGCAGGGCTTGCCCGGAACGGCCGACCGGCTCAACGATCCGGACGAGGACGCCGAGGCTGTTCTGCGCTCTCGCGCCTCGCGCATCGCCGCCGCAGCCCGTGACCTCGATGGCGACGACCTCACCCGGGAGGTGGTGATCGCCGAGGCGGAGGCCGTGGCCACCCGCATCGGTTCCCGCCTGGTCGAGCACACGATGCACGACTCGGCGGTCTCACCGCTGGGCAGGCTGATGGAGATCCTCCCGCAGCGGCAGCCCGAGAACCCCGATCAGGAGCGGGACTTCCTGACCGCGCTGGAGGCGGTTCCGGACTTCCTGGCCAAGAGCGGCAGGCGGCACCTGGCCGGTGCGCGGGCAGGACGGCTGCCGGTCGCCCGCCGGGTGCGCGTCGCGATCGAGCACCTCGACGCCCATCTGGCCGCACCGCAGGACGACCCGCGCGCAGGCCACCGCTGAGCTCCGAGGAGGAGCGGGATCGCCTGCTGGCCGAGGAGATCAGGCCCGCGTTCGCCGCCTACCGGGACGTCTTGCGGGAGCTTCCCGGCAGGTCCGACGACGAACCCGGCCTCTGCTTCCTCCCCGACGGCGGCCAGACCTACACCGCCCTCGCCCGAATGCACACCACGACCGACCGCACGCCCGAGGAGCTGCACCGCACCGGGCTCGACCTGCTGGCCGAGCTCGACGAGGAGTACGCCGAGATCGGCTCCCGCGTCTTCGGCCTGCGCGATGCCGCCGAGATCCGCGACCGGATGCGCACCGACGTGGCGCTGCGCTGGTCCAGCGGCGAGGAACTGCTCGCGGCCGCGAAAGCCGCTGTGGCCAGGGCGGAAGCCGCCGCGCCCGGGTGGTTCGGCCGGACGCCGAAGCACCGCTGCCGGGTCGAGCCGTTCCCCGCGGACCAGGCGCCGGACGCCGTCGGCGCCGCGTACCTGCCGGGCCCTGTCGACGGGTCCCGGGCCGGAACCTACTTCGCCAACACCCACGCGGCCGAGCAGCGGCCGCGATTCCTCGCCGAGGCGCTGGCGTTCCACGAGGCCGTGCCCGGCCACCACTTCCAGATCAGCCTCACCCAGGAACTCACCGACCTCCCGATGATCCGGCGGATCGCCGGTTTCAACGCCTACATCGAGGGCTGGGGCCTCTACGTGGAACGGCTGGCCGACGAGATGGGGCTCTACAGCGACGATCTCAGCCGCCTGGGGATGCTCGCGATGGACTCCACGCGCGCCGCCCGGCTGGTCGTCGACACCGGTCTGCACGCCTTCGGCTGGCCCCGGTCGAGAGTGGTGGACTTCCTGCGCGCCCACACGCTCCTGCCCGAGGTGGAGGTGCAGAGCGAAACCGACCGCTACGTTGAAGCTCCCGGACAGGCGCTGTCCTACATGGTCGGACGGCTGGAGATCCAGCGGCTGCGCGCGCAGGCCGAACGCCATCCGGGGTTCGACCTGCACGCCTTCCACGACCTGGTGCTGGCCCACGGCCCGCTGCCGCTGCCGGCGCTGGCCGAGGCGGTGGTCAGCTGGTCGAGGCGAGGGTGAACGGCAGCACCGCGGGCGCACCGGCCCGGCGGATCATGCGGCCGACGACCGTTGCGGTCCAACCGGTGTCGGCGTAGTCGTCCATCAGCAGCACCGGACCGTCCAGGGCCGCCAACTT
Source organism: Saccharopolyspora terrae (assembly GCF_004348435.1). Lineage (NCBI taxonomy): Bacteria > Bacillati > Actinomycetota > Actinomycetes > Pseudonocardiales > Pseudonocardiaceae > Saccharopolyspora > Saccharopolyspora terrae. Next base: position 53,044 of record NZ_SMKS01000029.1, read on the forward strand.
GCCCGCCAACTCCTCGTCGATCTTGAACTGGCGCCACAGCGACGCCACCCGCTGCGCGCTGTTGGTGGCGCGGTTCGGCGTCGTGTTCGGGTTGGTCAGGACCTCGCCGAGCAGCGGCAACCGGCCGATCCCGGCGATGCGCTCGGCCAGGCTGCGCACCAGCTTCGGCCGCGTCCGCGAGCCCAGGGCCACGACACCGACCGGGCGCTGCTCCCACTCCCACGCGGCCAGCACCTTGATCGCGGCCTGGAACAGGTCGTCCGGCAGCTCCTGGTCGGGAGCCCCGGCGGCCAGCAGTTCTCGCAGCCGGTTGCCCCAACCGATGTCGGTGAGCCTGCCGATCGCGCGACCCGTGGTGGCCTGCTCGTCGGCGGGCAGCTTGCCGGAGGCGTCCACACCCAGCGCGGACATGCCGCTCGGCCACATCTTGCGCGGCGCGATGTCCACGCCCGGCCGCTGCAACCGCTCCTGCGCCTGCTGCACGGCTTGCTCGTCGACCTCGGCGGAGTAGCCCGACCCGGTGCAGTTGTCGCAGCGCCCGCAGGGTTCGGCGTGCGGGTCGTCGAGCTGGCGGCGCAGGAACTCCATCCGGCAGGACGACGTGGTCTCGTAGTCGATCATCGCCTGCTGCTCGGCCTGGCGCTCGGCCTCGATCCGCCGGTAGCGCTCGGCGTCGTAGTGCCACGGCTCGCCGGTGGCCTCCCAGCCGCCCTTGACCCGCTGGACCGCGCCGTCGACGTCGAGGACCTTGAGGACCATCTCCAACCGGTTGCGGCCCAGCTCCACGTGCGGTTCCAGGGCGGCGGTGGAGAGCTTGCCCTGCTCGGCGAGGGTGTCGAGGACGGCGCGCACGGTGTGCTCCGGCGGGAACGCCAGCGAGGCGAAGTAGCTCCAGATCTCGCGATCCTCCGGGCCGGGCAGCAGCAGCACTTCGGCGCGCTGCACGCCACGACCGGCACGACCGATCTGCTGGTAGTAGGCGATCGGCGAGGACGGCGCGCCCACGTGCACCACGAAGCCGAGGTCGGGCTTGTCGAAGCCCATCCCGAGCGCGGAGGTCGCCACCAGGGCCTTGACCCGGTTGTTGAGCAGGTCCGCTTCGGCCTGCTCCCGCTCCGCCGGGTCGGTCTTGCCCGAGTAGGCGGCCACCTCGTAGCCCTGTTCCCGCAGGTAGGAGGTGATCTCGTGGGCCGCGGCGACGGTGAGCGTGTAGATGATGCCCGAGCCGGGCAGCTCCTTGAGACGTCCCGCCAGCCAGCCCAGGCGGGCCTGCGCGGTGGGCAGCCGCACGACCCCGAGCCGCAGGCTCTCGCGATCCAGCGTGCCGCGCAGCACCAGCGTCTCCTGCGGATCGGTGAACTCGCCGCCGACGCCGAGCTGATCGGAAACGTCGGCGACCACGCGGTCGTTGGCGGTGGCGGTGGTGGCCAGCACCGGAACGCCCTCGGGCAGTTCGGTCAGCAGCGTGCGCAGCCGCCGGTAGTCGGGGCGGAAGTCGTGACCCCAGTCGGAGATGCAGTGCGCCTCGTCGACCACCAGCAGCCCGGCGTTCTGGGTGAGCTCGGGCAGGATCGTGTCCCGGAAGTCGGGGTTGTTGAGCCGCTCGGGGCTGACCAGCAGCACGTCGACCTCGCCCGCGGCGACGCGCTCCTCGATGTCGGTCCACTCCTCGGGGTTGGCCGAGTTGATGGTGGCGGCGTGCACCTCGGCGTTGGCCGCGGCGGCGACCTGGTTGCGCATCAGCGCCAGCAGCGGCGAGACGATCACGGTCGGTCCCTCGCCGAGCTCGCGCAGCAGCGCGGTGGCGATGAAGTAGACCGCCGACTTGCCCCAGCCGGTGCGCTGCACGACCAGCGCGCGGCGGCGTTCGAGCACCAGCGCGCGGATCGCCGCCCACTGGTCCTCGCGCAGCGCGGCTTCGGGGCCGGCCAGTGCTCGGAGTCGTTCTTCGGCGAGTTCCCGCAGCGCTTCTTCGTCCACGTCCCGAATTCCTACCGGACGCCGCTGACGCCACGCGCCCGGGGCAGCGCGGGCGTGTCGGGAACCGCTTGGTCGGACCCCGCAGAGCATCGCGCGGGTCGGAGCTGTTCGAAGCCGTGGCAGCGGAGCTGGAGCGGTCGCCGGGATTCCGGATCCGGCGGTTCTAGGTGCTGCAGGTGGGGTGTCCTGAGGGGCGGGAAATGCGTTGCCGGGCTCGTGCGGTCACGGATTAGGCTGGTGGGGTGACCGTCATCGAGTTCCCCACCTCTGACAAGGCGACCGGCGACGACCTGCGCGACCAGGTGCGCGACGCCGCCCGCCGCGCCCGCGAGGCCTCCGCCGAGCTGGCCCAGGCCACCCGCGGCGCCAAGGACGCGCTGCTGCAGGACATGGCCGACGAGCTGGTCAAGCGCGCGCCGGAGATCTTGGAGGCCAACGAGCGCGACGTCGCCGCGGCCCGCGAGTCCGGGATGACCGAGGCCCTGATCGATCGGTTGATTCTGAGCACCGGTCGGGTCGAGGCGATGGCCGACGGTCTGCGCACGGTCGCCGGGCTGCCGGACCCGGTGGGGGAGGTGCTGCGCGGCCAGGTGCTGCCCAACGGCGTCCAGCTGCGCCAGGTGCGGGTGCCGCTCGGCGTGGTCGGCATCGTCTACGAGGGCCGCCCGAACGTGACGGTCGATGCCGCCGGTCTGACCTTGAAGTCGGGCAACGCGGTGCTGCTGCGCGGCTCGTCGTCGGCGGAGAGCTCCAACACCGCCCTGGTGTGGATCCTGCGCGACGTCGTCGCCCGGCACGGCCTGCCGGTGGACGCCGTCCAGCTGCTGCCCTGCCACGACCGGGCCTCGGTGCACCACCTGATCACCGCTCGCGGACTGGTCGACGTCGTCATCCCGCGCGGTGGCGCCGGCTTGATCGCGGCGGTCGTCGAGCAGTCCACGGTTCCTGCCATCGAGACCGGTGTGGGCAATTGCCACGTCTACGTCGACTCCAGCGCCGACCTCGACATGGCGCTGCGGATCCTGCTGAACTCCAAGGCCCGCCGCCCGAGCGTCTGCAACTCCGCGGAGACCTTCCTGGTGCACGCCGACATCGCCGAGGAGTTCCTGTCCCGCGCGATCGCCGAGCTGTCCGAAGCAGGCGTGACGGTGCACGGAGACGAGCAGGTGGTGGCGGTCGGCGGGCCGAACGTCGTGCCCGCCACCGACGAGGACTGGGACACCGAGTACCTGTCGCTGGACATCGCCGCTGCCGTCGTCGAGTCGCTGCCCGCCGCCGTCGAGCACATCCGCGAGCACGGCTCCGGGCACACCGAAGCCATCGTGACCAGCGATTTCCGCGCCTCTCAGCAGTTCACCGCGCAGGTCGACGCGGCCGCGGTGATGGTCAACGCCAGCACCGCCTTCACCGATGGCGGGGAGTTCGGGATGGGTGCCGAGATCGGCATCTCCACCCAGAAGCTGCACTCGCGGGGCCCGATGGGGCTGCCGGAGCTGACCTCCACCAAGTGGCTCGCGTTCGGCGACGGCCACGTGCGGCCGGGTTCCGCTCCGGCCAAGCCGGGGAGCTGAACTTGACGCAGGCGCCGCGACGCAAGCGCGACTCCGCCGCCACCAAGGAAGCCCTGCTGCAGGCCGCCTCGGAGCTGTTCACCGAGCGCGGTTTCAGCGCGACGACGGTGCGCGACGTCGCGGCGCGCGCCGGGGCCAACCAGGCGCTGCTGTTCCGCTACTTCGGTTCGAAGCAGGAGCTGTTCGCGGCGGTTCTGACGCGCAACAGCGAGCAGGTGATCGCGGAGCTCTCCGCTGAGGAGCTGCCCCGGCAGCTCCTGATCAACCTGCTCGACAGCGCCGAGCCCAACGGGGAACACCCGCTGGTGGCGATGCTGCGCTCGTGGAGCGACGAGCGGGCGGCGGAGATGCTGCGCGGCGAGTTGGGCGCCCGCTACACCGAGCGGCTCTCGGAGCTCTCCGACGCCGAGGACGCGCAGCTGCGCGCCGATCTGGTGCTGGCGTGGGTGTTCGGCATCGGGATGGTGCGCTCGGTGCTCGGGAAGAGCCCGCTGGCGGACGCCGACCCCGAGGTCATCGTCCGTTACGTCACCCGTGCGGCATCCGTCCTGCTGGAGCGAACGGACCTTTCGGACGATCGCTGATCGCGGCGTGCGCAGCGTCTTCCCCGGGCGTACCGTGCGTTTGTAAGCGACTGCTTACAAACGAGATGTCCCCGGGGAGCTGCGCATGACCACCACGGAGCCGCGGACGTATCCGTTCAACGTCGCAGAGGCGCTCGACCTCGACCCGCTCTACGCCCAGTTGCGCGCGCAGGAGCCGTTGAGCCGCGTCAAGCTGCCCTACGGCGAAGAGGCCTGGCTGGCCACCCGCTACGAGGACGTCAAGGTCGTCCTCGGCGATCCGAGGTTCAGCCGCGCCGAAACGATGGAGCGCGACGAACCGCGACTGCGACCGCGCCAGCAGGTCGGCGGCATCCTGAGCATGGACCCGCCCGACCACACCCGCCTGCGACGGCTGGTGGCCAAGGCGTTCACCCAGCGCCGCGTCGAGAAGCTGCGCCCGCGCACCCAGGACATCGCCGACGACCTGGTGAGCGCGATGATCGAGCGGGGCGGCCCGGTCGACGTGGTCGAGGACTTCGCGCTCCCGCTGCCGATCACGGTGATCTGCGAGCTGCTGGGCGTGCCCTTCGAGGACCGCGAGGACTTCCGGGTCTGGTCGGACGCGTTCCTGTCGACCAGCAAGCTCACCGCCGAGCAGGTCACCGATTACACGGACCGGATGATGGACTACATCGCCGGTCTGATCGCGCAGCGCCGGGCCGAGCCCGCCGACGACCTGATCACCGGACTCATCGCCGCCCGCGACGAGCACGACAAGCTCAGCGAGGACGAACTGGTCCGGCTGGCCGCCGGAATCCTCGTCGCCGGGCACGAGACGACCGCCTCGCAGATCCCCAACTTCCTCCACGTGCTGCTGACCCACCCCGAGCAGCTGCAGCGGTTGCGCGCGGACCTGGATCTGATCCCGTCCGCCGTCGAGGAGCTGCTGCGCTTCGTGCCGCTGGGCGTCGGCGCCGGTTTCGCGCGGTACGCCACCGAGGACGTCGAGCTCGGCGGTGTGCTGGTGCGCGCGGGCGAACCGGTGCTGTCGAGCATCGGTTCGGCCAACCGGGACGAGGCGGTCTTCGACGACCCGGAGACAGTGGACCTGGCGCGCGCGGAGGCGTCCCACGTCGGCTTCGGGCACGGCCCGCACCACTGCCTCGGCGCCCAGCTGGCCCGGATGGAGCTGCAGGTCGCGCTGCGCACCCTGCTCACCCGGCTGCCGGGGCTGGACTTCCCGAACTCGCCCGAGCAGGACGTGACGTGGAAGACGGGACTTCTGGTTCGAGGTCCCCAGCGAATGATGGTGTCGTGGCAAGGTGTCGAGTGATCTCGCTCATGCGGACGGGAGAGGTGAGCTGATGAGTTGGTCGATCGAGATCGACACGAACACCTGCATCGGGTCGGGGATGTGCGCCGGGGTCGCCCCGGACCACTTCGAGCTGGTCGAGGGCTATTCGAAGACCCTGCAGGACCGGTCCGAGCCCTCCGAGGAGGTCGTGGACGCCGCCGAGTCCTGCCCGGTGGAGGCGATCCTGGTCAAGGAGGTCGCGACCGGGAAGGTCGTCGCACCAGAGGAGTGACCGGCATCACGACGAAAATGCCGTCATGATTCCCGGCGCGCGCGGGTCTCACCCGTGCGCGCCCAAGAGGCAGCGCCCGCGATCCGAAGTGGGCCCCCAGCCGCGGAGGATCGCGCAGGGCGGCGAGGTCCGGTCGAGGGGGGAGCCTGGGCCGGACCTCGCAGCCGGCCGCGGTCCCGGCGTGGGGTTTGAGGGGATCCGTGCCGGGACCGTGGCCTCCGACACCCCGGGGTGACCCGCTGACGTGCCTGGTCGTGACGCTTATCTAGGGTGGTCAGCTATGTCTCGTCGCCGGATCGGGGTCATGGGTGGCACCTTCGATCCCATTCATCACGGACACCTCGTGGCAGCCAGCGAAGTGCAGGCGCAGTTCGGCCTCGAACAGGTGATCTTCGTTCCCACCGGGCAGCCGTGGCAGAAGAGCCACGAGGTCGTCTCGCCGGCCGAGGACCGCTACCTGATGACCGTGATCGCCACGGCCTCCAACCCGCGGTTCCTGGTCAGCCGGGTGGACGTCGACCGCAAGGGCCCGACCTACACCGCCGACACGCTCACCGAGCTCCACGAGCAGTTCCCGGACGCTGATCTGTACTTCATCACCGGGGCCGACGCCCTGGAGCAGATCCTGTCCTGGCACCGGGTCGAGGAGATGTTCGAGCTCGCCCACTTCATCGGCGTGACCAGGCCCGGCTACTCGCTCAACAGCGCGCACCTGCCCGACGGGTCGGTGTCGCTGGTCGAGATCCCGGCGATGGCGATCTCCTCGACCGGCTGCCGCGACCGGGTCCGGGCGGGCCTGCCGGTCTGGTACCTCGTGCCCGACGGCATCGTGCAGTACATCACCAAGCGCGGCCTCTACCGCGACGACGCTCCCGCCGAGTGGGGTCCGTAGCAGGGGCGTCCGTTCGACGAGGCTTGATGGGACTCCGCGTCTCGGTCGCTACGAGGTGGTGCCCGGGGCGCAGAGCGCCGGAGCCCCCGCCGACAGCGGCGAGCGACAGATACCACCCCGTTGGCCGAAGACGCTCATCAGGGGTGTTGTCGCTGGTCGAGGGGCCTCGTGGTGCACTTCATCAGCTAGCGCGGCCTCCGCCGCGGAGCTCTGGCGGGATGGGGCCCGGCAAGGGCGATTGAACCCGAGCGCACCGCTCGGGCATAAAGGACTTGTATGCGAAGGCCGGGCGGCTCCTGGTCGGGACCGGCGGCCTATCCTGCTACCCGGCATGGGCACACCGAGCCCGGCCGAGAGGAGTGACGTGGCAGCCACCGAGAACGCCCGCGAGCTGGCCCTGATCGCCGCCCAAGCCGCGGCCGACAAGAAGGCCACGGACGTGGTCCTGCTGGATGTCTCCGAGCAGCTGGTCATCACCGACTGCTTCATGATCGCGTCGGCCTCGAACGAGCGGCAGGTCGAAGCGATCGTCGACTCGGTCGAGGAGAAGCTGCGCGCGGCGGGCATCAAGCCGGTCCGGCGCGAGGGGGCCCGCGAGGGCCGGTGGGTCCTGCTGGACTTCGTCGACGTCGTGGTGCACGTCCAGCACGCCGAGGAGCGCTCCTTCTACCAGCTGGAGAAGCTGTGGAAGGACTGCCCGCGGATCGAGTTCGTCGATCAGGGCGTGCCCGCCGAGGAAGACGAGTGAGCCTCGACCGGCTCGTGCTGTGGCGGCACGGCGAGACCGACTACAACCTCGCCGGCCGCATCCAGGGTCACCTCGACAGCTCGCTGACCGCCAACGGCGTCGAGCAGGCCGAGCAGGCCGCTCCCGCCATCGCCGCGTTCGAGCCTTCGGTGGCCGTCAGCTCAGATCTGAACCGCGCGCGCACCACCGCCGCCGCCTACGCCAAGGTCAGCGGCGAGCCGGTGAAGCTGGACAAGCGGCTGCGGGAGACCCACGTCGGGGAGTGGCAGGGGCTCAGCGGAGCCGAGGTCGAGCACGGCTGGCCCGGTGCGTTGAACACCTGGCGGGCGAACCCGGACTGGGCGCCGCCCGGCGGCGAGTCCCGCATCGAGGTCGCCACCCGTGCCGTCGAGGTCGTCACCGAGCTCGACGACCACTACGAGGGCACCGCGCTGCTGTGCGCGCACGGCGGGCTGATCACCGCGCTCACCGCGAAGCTGCTGGCACTGCCGGTGGAGCTGTGGCCAGGTCTGGGCGGGGTGCGCAACTGCCACTGGGTGGTCCTCCACCGCCGCAGCCCCAGCGATCACCGTTGGCGCCTGATGGTCTACAACGCCGGGGCGCAAGCCCACGTGTGATCGCATCTGCCGTCTGACGTCGTAGGGTTGCGTCCGTGTCCATTGCCGTCGTCACCGATTCCACGGCGTACCTGCCGTCCGGGTACGCCGCGCGGTACGGGGTTCGGGTCGTTCCGCTGCACGTCAGCGTGAACGGTGGCAAGCACGTCTACGAGACCGAGTTCTCGCCTCGCGATCTCGCCGAGGCGCTGGAGAACAAGCACCGGGTGACCACCGCGAGCGCCACCTCGGGAGAGCTGGCCCGCGCCTACCGGCAGGCGCTGGACGACGGCGCCGAGGGAGTCGTGGCGGTGCACCTGTCCCGGCAGCTGTCGGGGACCTGGGACGCCGCTCGGCTGGCCGCGCGCGAGACCGACCCGGACCGCGTGCGAGTGGTGGACTCGCGGTCGGCGGCGATGGGGCTGGGGTTCTCCGTGCTCGGAGCCGCCGACGCCGCTCAGGCGGGCGCCGACCTGGACGAGGTGGAGCACACCGCTGCGGTGACGGCCGCGCGCACCACCACCGTGTTCTCCGTGCAGACCCTGGAGTACCTGCGCCGAGGTGGGCGCATCGGCACCGCGGCGGCGGTGCTGGGCACGGCGCTGTCGATCAAGCCGTTGCTGCACGTCGACGACGGGCGCATCGACGCGCTGGAGAAGGTGCGCACCACGACTCGCGCGATGGCGCGGCTTCGCGACATCTCGCTGGACGCGGCCGGTTCCGGTTCGGCGGCGATCGCGGTGCACCACCTCGCCGCCGCCGAGCACGCCGAGGAGCTGGCGGCGCGGTTCACCGCCGAGCTGGGGGAGTCGGTGGAGTGCGTCGTCTCGGAGGTCGGCGCGGTCATCGGGGCGCACATCGGCCCCGGATCCGTGGGCGTGGTGGTTCTCCCGAACGGGTGGCGTTTCGGCGCGTGAAAACCCTTCGGGGCGCGGATTCCACACCATCGAGCTGAATCTCGGCGAGCTTCGGTCCACAGTAGTCAGATACACGAAAAATGATGGTGCGCAACGCGTTTCGTACGCGCTACCGTCGACGGCATGTTCGACACCAAGTTCTTCCGCGCCGTTGACGACGACTCCTACGAGCAGCTCGACACCCGGTCCCGGTTGCAGACGCTGCGCCGCGAGGCCGAGCACGACGAGCCGACGCGACGACTCCAGCCCAACTACTCGGTGAAACCGCCCGGCGGCGGCCGAAGTTCGCCGCTGTCGCGGCTCGCCGAGCGGTGGCTGCCCGAATCCCTGCTGAGGTCGAGGGTGGACCCCGGTCGCGCCGGTGTGCTCGCGCTGTCGTTGGTGGCGGCCCTCGTGCTGCTCGGTGTGCTCGTCCTCGCCTGGTCCGGCCGCCCGACGGCCGAGTCCGCTCCGCCACCGCTTCCCGCTCCGCCACCACCGGTGTCGACCAGCGCCGCCGCTCCGGCGGAGCTGGTGGTCAGCGTCGTCGGCCGAGTTCAGCGCCCCGGTCTGGTCACGGTCTCGGCCGGTGCGCGCGTTGCCGACGCGGTGTCGGCTGCGGGCGGTCCGCTTCCCGACACCGACCTGACCGGGCTCAACCTCGCTCGCCGTCTGGCCGACGGCGAGCAGCTCTACGTCGCCATCCCGGTGCCACCGGAGGCCCGGCCAGGGCAGACCGGCGCGGATGCCGGCGGCGACGGCAAGGTCGATCTCAACACCGCGACGAAGGAGCAGCTCGATGGACTACCAGGGATCGGCGAGGTCACCGCCGAGCGAATCCTGCAGTGGCGCACCGAACACGGCCGCTTCGGCTCGGTGGATCAGCTCCGGGACGTCGGGGGGATCGGCGAAGCCCGGCTGTCCAAGCTGCGCGATCTGGTGCGGGTGTGATCCGGCGGCTTGACCTGCGGCTGGTACCGGCGGCAGCGGCGGTCTGGGCGGTGACGCTGCTCGGTCTGCTGGCGGGCTGGGTGCCGGCCGCGGTGACGGCGCTGGCGGCGGCGTTCCCGGTGGTCCTGATGATCTCGCGGCGGTCGGGGCCCAAGGCGGTGCTGGTGGTTCTGCTGCTCGCCGCGGTGTCGGCGACCGGCATCGCGATCCGGGCCCACGACGTCGAGGAACATCCGCTCCGCCGTGCGGCGGGCGCCGGTGAACAGGTGGTGTTGCGGGTGGAGCTGGCGGCCGCGCCGGCTCCGCTGCGAGGGGCGGCGTTCGGCGCCAGCCGGGCGCAGGACCGCTCGCTGGCCAGAGCGGAGCTCGTGACCGCCGAGATCGCCGGACGCCGGTACGCGGCAGGCGGTTCGGTGGTGCTGCTGGTGCCGACCGAGTCGTGGCGCGGACTGATCGCCGGGCAGCGGCTCACCGTCCGGGGCAAGGTGGCGCCGCCGCGCGACGGACAGCTCGTCGTGGCGGTGGTCCCGGTCTACCGGGCTCCGGGCGAGGTCGCTGCGCCACCGGAGTGGCAGCGCGTGGCCGCGGACATGCGTGCGGGACTGCGCGAGATCGCGGGGCGGCACCTGGGGCCGGAAGCGGCCGGACTGCTGCCGGGACTGGTCGTCGGCGACACCAGCGGGCTGGCCCCGGAGGTGGAGCAGGAGTTCGAGACGGCGGGCCTGAGCCACCTCACGGCCGTCTCGGGGGCGAACTTGGCGATCGTGTGCGGTGCGGTCCTGGTGCTGCTGCGCTTGCTGGGCATGGGGCCGGTGGTCTGCGCGCTGGGCGCGGGTGCGGCGCTGATCGGGTTCGTCGGGCTGACCGGACCCGAACCGAGCGTGCTGCGGGCCGCGGTGATGGGAGCCATCACGCTGCTCGCGCTGGTGCTGGGCCGTCGGCGCTCTGCGCTGCCCGCGCTGGCGGCGAGCGTGATCGGGTTGCTGCTCCTGCTGCCGGAGCTGGCGGTCAGCGCGGGGTTCGCCCTGTCGGTCGCGGCCACGGCGGGCCTGGTGCTGCTGGCGCCGGTGTGGGCGGCGGCGTTGCGGGCGCGCGGCGTGCCGGCCGGGCTGGCCGAGGCGGTCGCGGTTCCGGTGGCCGCGCACGTGGTCACCGCGCCGTTGATCGCCGCGATCTCCGGAGGCGTGAGCCTGGTGGCGGTGCCGGCCAACCTGCTGACGGCGCCGGTGATCGCCCCGGCGACGGTGTTCGGCGTGCTGGCCACCGTCATCGCACCGGTGTCGACGTGGGCGGCGGCGGTCGGTGTCGTGCTGGCCGGACCGGAGTTGGAGTGGGTGCTGCTGGTCGCCGACCGCGCCTCGGCGGTGCCGGGCGCGGTGTTCGACTGGCCGACGGGCACCGGCGGTGGACTGCTGCTGGCGGTCCTGCTGCTGGTGGGGTTGATCGCGTTGCGAGGAAGGAGGATTCGGCTGCTCGCGGTGGTCGCGGTGCTGCTCAGCGCGCTGGTCGTGCTGCCGGTGCGCACCATGCTCCCGGGCTGGCCTGCGCAGGGCTGGAGCGTGGTGGCCTGCGACGTGGGGCAGGGCGACGGACTGGTGCTGGCGACCGGGAGACCGGAGGAAGCCGTCGTGGTCGACACCGGCCCGGACCCGCGCCGGGCGTCGAACTGCCTGCGGCGCCTGGGGATTCGCCGGGTGTCGATGGCGGTGCTCACGCACCTGCACGCCGACCACGTCAGCGGCCTGCGCACGGTGCTGGGCGAGATCCCGGTCGGTGCGGTGGCGATCGGGCCGTTGCGCGAACCGGAGTGGGCCTTCGACGACCTGGTGCGCGACACCCGCGCGCACCGCACGCCGATCGTCACCCTGCAGGCCGGGCAGCGGCTGGCGTGGCCTGGTCTCGTGCTCGACGTCCTCGCGCCCGATCCGGGCGTGACCCGCACGCAGACCGCCGACGACGCCAACGATGCGTCGCTGGTGATCCGCGCGACCACCCCGGCGGGGCGCGTGCTGCTCACCGGTGACGTGGAGCTGCCGGGGCAGGGGCGTCTGGTGTCCTCCGGCGCGGATCTGCGAGCGGACGTGCTCAAGGTTCCGCACCACGGATCCCGTTACACGACACCGCGCTTCCTGCGGGCGGTGCGGCCGAGGCTCGCGCTGATCAGCGTCGGCGCGGGCAACGACTACGGGCACCCGAACCCGTTCGTGATCGACACGCTGGCCCGCGCGGGCACCCGGGTGCTGCGCACCGACCAGGAAGGAGACATCGCGGTCCTGCCCGGGCCGCAAGGACCTCGGTTCGTCGCACGCGGAGACCCGCTGCGCGCCACCGACAACTGAGCGTCCGAAGTGGACGAAAAGGTGGGTGGCGTCCCGTCGGGACACCACCCACCCTTGAGAGAGGAGGATTCGCCTACAACTGAATCAGAGGCCGAGCGCCTGGTTCACCGACTCGGTGGTCGGGGCGACGGTGGCCTTCGGGCCGAGCTCGCCCTCGACGGCGTCCAGGGTCTTGAGGCCGTCACCGGTGATCAGCAGGACCGTCTCGGCGTCCGGGTCGATCTTGCCGGCCTCGATGAGCTTCTTGGCGGTCGCCACGGTCACGCCACCGGCGGTCTCGGCGAAGATGCCCTCGGTGCGGGCCAGCAGGCGGATGCCGGCGCGGACCTCGTCGTCGGTGACGTCCTCGATGGCACCGCCGGTCTTGCGGACGATGTCGAGCACGTACGGACCGTCGGCGGGGGCGCCGATGGCCAGCGAGCGGGCGATGGTGTCCGGCTTGACCGGCTGCACGACGTCGTGGCCGTTGCGGAAGGCGGTGGAGACCGGGGAGCAGCCCGAGGCCTGCGCGCCGAAGATCTTCACCGGGCTCTCGTCGACCAGGCCGACCTGGGCGAACTCGTTGAAGCCCTTGTAGACCTTGGTCAGCTGCGAGCCGGAGGCGATCGGCACCACGATCTGCTCGGGGATGCGCCAGCCCAGCTGCTCGGCGACCTCGAAGGCCAGGGTCTTGGAGCCCTCGGAGTAGTAGGGCCGGACGTTGACGTTGACGAACGCCCAGTCCTCGTGCTCGCCGGCGAGCTCGGTCGCGAGCCGGTTGACGTCGTCGTAGTTCCCGTCGACGGCCAGCAGCGAGCCGTCGTAGACCGCGCTCATCAGGATCTTGGCGCGCTCGAGGGTCTTGGGCACCAGCACGACCGAGTCCCAGCCGGCGCGGGCAGCGGCGGCGGCCACGGCGTTGGCGAGGTTGCCGGTCGACGGGCAGGCCAGCACCTTGAAACCGAACTCGCGGGCGGCGGCCAGTGCGACGGCGACGACGCGGTCCTTGAAGGAGTGCGTGGGGTTGCCGGTGTCGTCCTTGATCCAGATCTTCTTCACGCCGAGGGCCTTGGCGAGGTTGTCCGCCTGGATCAAGCGGGTACAGCCGGGCTCGGTGTTCGGGATCTGGTCGACGTTGCCGGGAACCGGCAGGAACTGCTTGTAGCGCCAGATCGACCGCGGACCGGCCTCGATCTCCTCGCGGCGGATCTTGCCGAAGTCGTAGGCGACCTCAAGTGGCGAGAAGTCTTCGAGGGAGACGAATTCGGGGGCCAGCGGCTGCCGGTGCCCCTCTTCCTTGGACACCAGTTCGACGGCGTTGCCGAGATCGAACTTCTTGCCGGCGGTCGTGTTGGCGGGGGCAGCAGCAGTCATCGCGCGAGGTCCTCTCCTCATCTGTCCCGCGGACGGGTCGGAATTGGCACCTGTTCCGTCCGTGACCTCGCGCCGGTTTTTTGCACGATGCAGCGGACGAACGGTTGCCGGGGCTTCAACGGGCCGTTCCCTCTGCCCCTCTGGATGAGCTATTCGGTTGTGAGGGCAACGTTAGTTGAACGAATGCATTCCTGGCCAGTGCGCATCCAGATGGCGAGACTGTCGCGGGCCCGTGGGACCATTGCTCCATGAGCTCACCGACCGTTGTCGCGGACCCGCTGCACTTGGTTCTCGGAGACGAAGAGCTGCTGGTGGAGCGCGCGATGTGGGCTGCGGTCGGGGCAGCCCGAGCGGCCGATCCGGAGGCCGATTTCAGCAGGGTGAAGGTGAGTGAGCTCACCCCTCCGGAGCTGGCCGAAATGCTGAGTCCCTCGCTGTTCGCAGAGGCTCGCGTGCTGGCGATCGAATCGGCGCAGGACGCCGGAAAGGAGATCGCCGAGGCCTTGCTGCTGCACGCCAAGCAACCGGCCGAGGGCGTGACCCTGATCGTCCTGCACAACGGTGGCGGGCGGGCCAAGCACGCCAAGGAACTGCCCAACGCGCTGAAGAAGGTCGGCGCCCGGGTCACCGAGTGCAAGAAGCTCACCAAACCCGCCGACCGCGAGGCGTTCGTCCGCGACGAGATCCGCCGCGCAGGCGGCAAGTCCGACTCCGGCGGGGTCAGCGCGCTGATCGAGGCGGTCGGCTCGGACCTGCGGGAGCTGTCGGCTGCGGCCTCGCAGCTGGTGGCCGACACCGGCGGCAAGATCGACGCGGACGCGGTCGGCCGCTACTACCGGGGCCGCGCCGAGGTGACGGGGTTCGCCGTCGCGGAGAAGGCCGTGGTCGGGGACCGTGCCGGCGCTCTTGAAGCGCTGCGCTGGGCGATCCAGCTCGGCGTGCCGCACGTGCTCATCGCCGACGCCCTCGCCGACTCGGTCCGCACGATCGGCCGCGTCGCGGCTGCGGGAGGGCGCAACGATCCCTACCGCCTGGCAGGCGATCTCGGCATGCCCGCCTGGAAGGTCAAGAAGGCCCAGTCGCAGTCGCGCGGCTGGACGCCGACGAGCCTGGCGGCGGCGCTGCAGGTCGTCGCCGAGGTCAACGCTGGCGTGAAGGGCATGGCCGCCGACGCCGACTACGCGCTGGAGAAGACGGTCCTGCGCCTGGTCTCGCTGCGCAACCAGCGCAACTGATCACGCCACGCCGAGCAGCACCACACCGGCGAGCACCACGACCGCGCCGGTCATCCGCCGCACCGGCTGCGCTTCGCCGAGCAGCCGCCAGGCCAGCAGCCCGGCGATGACGATGCTCAGCTCGCGCGCCGGGGCCACCAGGCTCACCGGTGCCATCTGCATCGCGAACAGCACCAGGATGTAGGCCAGGGGAGACAGCAGTCCGACGGCGAGGATCTCCCGCCGGTGCTCGGCCCAGATCCGCGCGAGCGCACCGCGCCGCCGTGCGGCGTAGGGCGCGAGCATGGCGCTGCGCGAGAGGTTGTTGGCCCAGTCGAACAGCAGCGGTGACAGCGCCAGCCCGGTCACGGCGTGCGCGTCCCACACCGTGTAGGTCGCGATCAGCGCTCCGGTCAGCAGTCCGAACCCGACTCCGGCGAGGTTCGCCCCGGCGCGCGGCATCCCGTCGGACAGACCGATCACGAAGACTCCGGCGACGACCAGCACGCCGCCGCACACCCCGAGCCATCCCGGCCGCTCGTGCAGCACCAGCACCGCCACCAGCATCGACAGCATCGGCCCGGTACCCCTGGCCAGCGGGTACACCACGGACATGTCGCCGACGGCGTAGCCGTGCTGCAGCAGCAGGAAGTAGCCGAGGTGGATGACGGCGCTGACCAGCACGCCCACCAGCCACGCGCCCAGCGGGGGAGCACCGCTGATCAGCAGCGCACCCGCGGCCACCGGCAGGTACAGCACGGCCGAGCAGGTCGCGGTCAGCCACACGAAACCCGGCCCGGACGAGCCGGCGCGCTTGGCGAAGAAGTTCCAGCCCGCGTGCGCGAAAGCGGCCAGGACCACGAGAACGACTGCGGCAGCGCCCATGAATCCGGGGAGCTTAGTTCCGGTCAGCCGCTGAGCGCGATCTTCCAGCCGAGGCTGATCACGAGTCCGACCACGACCGTCAGGAACACCCGTCGCACGAACGCCGATCCGCGACCGGCGGCCAGCGTCGCGCCGAGCACGCTGCCCGCAATGTTGCTGGCGGCCATCACGAGCCCCAGACCCCACAGGACCTTGCCGGCCGGGATGAAGAAGAACAGCGCGCCCAGGTTGGTGGCCACGTTGACGACCTTCGCGGTCGCCGAGGCGGTGACGAAGGCGAAGCCGACCAGGCTGACCAGCCAGAACACCAGGAACGAGCCGGTTCCCGGCCCGGCGATGCCGTCCCAGAACCCGATCACCGCGCCGCCGAGCAGCATCAGCACCAGCTGGAGCCGACGCGCGAACCGGGGAGCGTGCACCGAGCCGAGATCGGGCTTGCGCCACGTGTAGATGCCGACCACGACCAGCGCGACCAGCACCACGACGTTGAGCACCGACGAGGGCAGCGCATCGGCCAGCGCCGCCCCGCCCAGCGATCCGACCAGCGCCACCAGGGCCATCGGCAGCGCGGCCCGCCAGTCCATCGGGGTGCGCTTGGCGTAGGTGCGGGCCGCGGCCGAGGTCCCGGCGATCGCGGCGACCTTGCTGGTGGCCAGCGAGTAGACGACCTCGCCGCCGGGCAGCAGCATCAGCATCGCGGGCAGCTGGATGAGGCCACCGCCGCCGACGATCGCGTCCACGGCTCCGGCGAGGAACGCCGCCGCGCAGAGGAACAGCAGCCCGGCGAGGGTGAGATCGGCGAATCCGGGCCAGTTCAACGCGGTCAGCACGAGGCATCACCGTATGGCCTGCGCACAGCGGATTCCGAGCGGTTGTGAGCGTCCTCGCGGCACGCGGACCACCCGGCGAACGCGCAGGTGAGCCTTGTTAGCATGAATGACCGTGTCGTACGGCATTCCGCCGTGGAGGAAAACCGGTCTTCGGGCCGGGCCGATTCGAGTGCGGCACGTGATTCGACTGACGAGGAAGAGGCGCACCAGTGGCCAACATCAAGTCCCAGATGAAGCGGATCAAGACCAACGAGGCGAACCGCCAGCGCAACAAGGCCGTGAAGACCACGCTGAAGTCCGCCATCCGCAAGTTCCGCGCGGCCGCTGACGCCGGCGAGAAGGACAAGGCCGCCGAGCTGCAGCAGACCGCCGGTCGTCTGCTGGACAAGGCCGCGAGCAAGGGCGTCATCCACAAGAACCAGGCCGCCAACAAGAAGTCGGCGATGGCCGCCCGCGTGAACAAGATCTGAGTTTTCTCAGTCGACGAGAGGGCCCCTTTCCCGCAGCGGGAAAGGGGCCCTCTCGCGTCTCACCAGTCGTGCATCGAGCCGTCGCGACGGCGGTTCACCGGCAGGTACCGCGGCTCGTAGGGGAACCTCTCCGCGGCCTCCTCGTCGACCCACACGCCGAGTCCGGGTTCGTCGCTGGGGTGCAGGTAGCCGTTGGCGAAGGTGTACCCGGAGCGGAACACCTCCGCGGTCTGCTCGGTGTGGCCCATGTACTCCTGGATGCCGAAGTTCGGCACGGCCAGGTCGACGTTGAGCGCGGCCGACAGCGAGATCGGCGACAGGTCACCGGCCCCGTGGCAGCCGGTGCGCACGCCGTAGAGCTCGGCGAGCGAGAAGATCCGCCGCAGGTGCGTGATGCCGCCCGCGTGCGAGACCGAGGTGCGGATGTAGTCGATCAGCCGCTCGGTGATCAGCTGCTGGCAGTCCCAGATCGAGTTGAACACCTCGCCGACCGCGATCGGGGTCGTGGTGTGATCCCGGATCAGCCGGAACGCGCTCTGGTCCTCGGCCGGGGTCGGGTCCTCGATCCAGAACATGCGGTGCTCTTCGAGGTCCTTGCCGAGCCGCCCGGCCTCGATGGGGGTGAGCCGGTGGTGCACGTCGTGCAGCAGGTGGAAGTCGAAGCCGAACCGCTCCCGCACCGCGCCCAGCACCTGCGGCGCGTGCCGCAGGTAGGACTCGGTGTCCCAGTGGCCCTCCTCCGGAACCGCTGAGGACGCGGGCTCGTAGAACTCGCCCTTGGCCGGAACCCCGTAGGCCTTGTCCACGCCGGGCACCGACGCCTGCGCCCGGATCGCCAGGAACCCCTGGTCGAGGTGCGCGGCGACGTCGTCGAGCAGCGCGGGGACGTCCTCGCCGGTGGCGTGGCAGTAGGTCAGCACGCCGTCCCGGGCCGCGCCGCCGAGCAGCTGGTAGACGGGCAGCCCGGCGACCTTGCCCTTGATGTCCCACAGCGCGATGTCGACCGCGGCGATCGCGGTCATCGTCACCGGGCCGCGCCGCCAGTAGGCGCCCTTGTACAGGTACTGCCAGGTGTCCTCGATGCGCTGGGAGTCGCGGCCGATCAGCAGCGGGCAGATGTGGTCCCGCAGGTAGGACGCCACGGCGAGCTCGCGTCCGTTGAGCGTGGCGTCACCCCAGCCGACCACGCCGTCGGCGGTGGTGAGCTTGAGCGTCACGTAGTTGCGGCCGGGAGCGGTGACGATGACCTTGGCATCAACGATCTTGGACAACTCGGTCCTCTCTGCGATCGGCTAGAGCTTGTTGATGAATTGCTTTGCTGGGCGGTGCGGGTGGCGGAACCTGACACGCCTTCTGGACTCCGTGCGCCACGACTGATGCATGTCCAATGCACGGCGTCGCGGCGTACTCGCCAGAAGACGTGTCAGAACCCGCGGCGGTGCCGACTGAGTCCCACACCTGAAACGACGGCTACCGCCGCATCCCTCAACAGCACCTAGTTCTGCTCGGTGCGGGGCCAGTCGGCGTACTCGGTGCCGCCACGGCGGTTCGGCGCGGTTTCGGGGAGGAAGCGCAGGCCGATGAGGCTCAGCACGATCAGCGCCGCCACGTACACCGCGACCCAGGTGAAGCCGCCGCCGGCGAGCACCAGCAGCGCGGAGGCGACGACGGTGAACGGGCCGCTGGCGATCATCGCGCCGAACTGCCACACCACCGACACGCCGCTGTAGCGGGCGCTGGAGGGGAACAGCTCGGGGAAGTAGGACGCCTGCGGCGCGTAGGTCCCGGCGTGACCGAAGGCCAGTCCGGCGATCATCAGCAGCGTGATCAGCACGACGTTGCCGCTCTCCACGGCCAGGAACGCGGGCACCACCAGCACCAGGTTGAGCACGGCGGCGCCGATGAAGGTGGTGCGGCGGCCGATGCGGTCGGTGAGCTTCCCCCAGAACGGCAGCAGGATCAGCTCGGCGACGATCGCGATGATCACCGCGTCCAGCACGATCCCGCTGTCGACGCCGTGCGCCTTGGCGTAGGAGACGAGGAAGACGGTGTAGAGCGGGAAGACGGCCGCCTCGACGAACTTGGCCAGCATGCCGCCGAACACCTCGCGCCGGTGGTCCGACAGCAGCACCTTCACGGGCGCGCGCTGCGGTTCCTGCTCCTTGACGGCCTCGAAGGTCTCGGATTCGGGCACCCGCATCCGGATGTACAGGCCGATGATCACCACGACGGCGCTGAGCAGGAACGGGATGCGCCAGCCCCAGGAGAGGAACGCCTCTTCGGGCAGCTGCGCCTCCAGCACCGCGAACAGCACGGTCGGGATCAGGTAGGCGGTGGGCGAGCCCATCTGCACGAAGCTCGCGTAGAAGCCGCGCTTGTCCGGTGGCGCGGCTTCGGCCGTGAGCAGCAGCGCTCCGCCCTGCTCGCCGCCGACGCCGAAGCCCTGCAGCAGCCTGACCAGGACCAGGATGATCGCCGCCCACAGCCCGATCTGCTCGTAGGTGGGCATCAGTCCGACGACGAAGGTGCCGAGACCGGTGAGCAGCAGCGTGTAGACCAGCGTCTTCTTGCGGCCGAGCCGGTCGCCGACGTGTCCCCACACCAGGCCGCCGAGGGGGCGGGCGAAGAACCCGACCGCGTAGGTGGAGAACGCGGCGAGGGTGCCCACGAGCGGGTCGACCTCGGGGAAGAAGACCTTGTTGAACACCAGCGCCGATGCGGTGCCGTAGATGAAGAAGTCGTAGTACTCGGCGATCGTGCCGATCACCGAGGCGGCGACCGTGCGGCGCAGCGATCTGGTCCCGTCGGCGCGCGGTTCGAGGTCCGTCGGCATTGACCCTCCTCAGTTCATGAATACCAGCGGTACCATACAAGCTCTGGGATGCCACTAGTCAAGGGTGGTCGATAGGGTGGTGACCATGGCGACGACGGCGGGCAAGACCTCGGCTCGGGTGACGGTGCACCGCGAGATCCGGCAGCGCATCATCACCCTGCAGCTGCCGCCGGGACATCCGCTTTCGGAGAACGAGCTGGCCGGTGAGCTGGAGGTCTCCCGGACCCCGGTGCGCGAGAGCCTGCTGCTGCTCGCCGAGGAAGACCTGGTCCGGGTCTTCCCGAAGCTCGGTTCCTTCGTCGCCAGGGTGGACCCGCAGCGCATCGCCGACGCCCAGTTCGTCCGCGAAGCCGTCGAGGTCGCCTCGCTGACCGACGCCGTCGAGCGCCGCACGGACGAGGACGTCAAAGCCCTGCGCGACCTGCTGGGACAGCAGCGCGCGGCCGCCGACGACGTGGGCAGGTTCTTCGAGCTCGACGAGGCCTTCCACCAGCGCCTGCTCACCGCAGGTGGTCACACCAACGCCTGGCGCACGGTCGAGCAGGCCAAGGCCCACCTCGACCGCGCCCGCCGCCTCGGCCTGCGCACGGTCAGCCCGGTCTCGGCCCTGATCGATCAGCACGCCGAGATCGTCGACGGCCTCGAATCCCGCGATCTCGACGCTGCGGTGGGTGCTCTCCGCGGGCATCTGCGCGCCGTGTTCGAGGACGTCGAACGAATCCGATCGGAGTCCCCCGAACTCTTCGTCGACAGCACCGACGAACGCCCGGTCAGGCGCAGCATCACCGTCCTCCAGTGACGCTTCGGTGATCAGCACCCTCCGGGTGCCTCGATCGGGCGACGCATTCGAATTTCGCGCGAAATTGGACCGGGATCTTCGCGGCTCGAATTTCGCGCGAAATTCGAATCCCGCCCGCGGGTGCTGAGGTCCAGGCGTGGTCGCTGTCGTGGAGAGTGCTGATCTGCCCGTGTTCGGTGTTCCTGGGTGTTTGCCGGTAGAAATGCGGGCATGGAGGTCTTGAACAGCCGGATGATCCTGCGGCCCGCCGATCACGATCGGTCGGTGCGGTTCTACCGCGACGTGCTGGGATTGGCGGTGTGCCGCGAGTTCCCCGGCGGCACGGTGTTCTTCCTGGGGCAGGGGTATTTGGAGGTCTCCGGTCAAGGGGATCAGGGCCCGAGCCCGGACCAGGTCCTGTGGCTCCAGGTCCGGGACCTCCGCGCCACCTTCGACGAGCTCCGCGAGCAGGCGGTCACGGTCCTCGCCGAGCCCGAGCACAAGCCCTGGGGCCTGCACGAAGGCTGGATCGCCGATCCGGACGGCATGCGCATCGTCCTCGTCGAGGTCCCCGCTGATCACCCCATCCGCCGCGACACCCGCGGCGACTGACGTTCCTTCAGCCCAGCCGAGAAGTCGCCGAACGCCGCCTGACGAGCGCGTACGGACGGCGCTGTGTTCCGCATGGTGATCATGCTGGCCCGGTGAGAGCTCCCGATGAAGCGAACACCCCGCAGCTTCCCCCCAGGCGGTGGGGCTTGCCGCCCCGGCAAGCGGGCTCGTGCGGGGCGTCCGGGAGTTGGGCGTCGGACACGGGGCGTGGCGTGGGACTATGGGGTGAACCCGTGCGCGTCATCCGCCCGGGGGAGACCGGGCCGACGTCTGCCGACGAACGCCGACAGCCGTAGGAACGCCGCCGACATCCGAGGACCCCTGAGTGAGCAGTTTCGCCGACACCACGTTCACCCCGCCGGAGCGGATCCGGAACTTCTGCATCATCGCGCACATCGACCACGGCAAGTCGACGCTGGCCGACCGCATGTTGCAGCTGACCGGTGTGCTGGAGGAACGCGCCTACCGGGCCCAGTACCTCGACCGGATGGACATCGAGCGCGAGCGCGGCATCACGATCAAGGCGCAGAACGTGCGCCTGCCGTGGGTCCTCGACGGCGACGAGCACGTGCTGCACATGATCGACACCCCCGGTCACGTCGACTTCACCTACGAGGTCAGCCGTTCGCTGGCCGCCTGCGAAGGCGCGATCCTGCTGGTCGACGCCGCGCAGGGCATCGAAGCTCAGACCCTGGCGAACCTCTACCTCGCCATGGAGCACGAGCTGCAGATCATCCCGGTGCTCAACAAGATCGACCTGCCTGCCGCCGAGCCGGACAAGTACGCGGCGGAGCTCGCGCACATCATCGGCTGCGAGCCCGAGGACGTGCTGCGCGTGTCGGCCAAGACCGGTGAGGGCGTGGGCGCGGTCCTCGACGAGGTCGTGAAGCAGGTGCCGGCGCCGCAGGGCGAGGTTGACGCCCCGCCCCGCGCGATGATCTTCGACTCGGTCTACGACACCTACCGCGGCGTGGTCACCTACATCCGCGTCGTCGACGGCAAGATCACCCCGCGCCAGCGGATCAAGATGATGTCCACCAACGCCACCCACGAGCTGCTGGAAGTCGGCATCATCTCGCCGGATCCCAAGCCGTCGAAGGGCCTGAGCGTCGGCGAGGTCGGTTACCTGATCACCGGCGTGAAGGACGTCCGCCAGTCCAAGGTCGGTGACACCATCACCGCCGAGCGCAAGGGGGCGACCGAGCCGCTGGCCGGCTACCGCGAGCCCAAGCCGATGGTCTACTCCGGGCTGTACCCGATCGACGGCTCCGACTACCCGATCCTGCGCGAAGCGCTGGAGAAGCTGCAGCTCAACGACGCCGCCCTGACCTACGAGCCGGAGACCTCGGGCGCGCTGGGCTTCGGCTTCCGCTGCGGCTTCCTCGGTCTGCTGCACCTGGAGATCACCCGGGACCGGCTGGAGCGCGAGTTCAACCTGAACCTGATCTCCACCGCCCCGAACGTGGTCTACGAGGTCGAGATGGAGGACGACACCGAGCTCGTGGTGACCAACCCCTCCGACTGGCCCGAGGGCAAGATCAAGGAGGTCTCCGAGCCGGTCGCCAAGTGCACGGTGATCGCCCCGTCCGAGTTCGTGGGCACGATCATGGAGTTGTGCCAGAGCCGCCGCGGCCAGCTCAACGGCATGGACTACTTGTCGGAGAGCCGCGTCGAGCTGCGCTACACGCTGCCGCTGGGCGAGATCGTCTTCGACTTCTTCGACCAGCTCAAGTCCCGCACCCGCGGCTACGCCTCGATGGACTACGAGGAATCCGGGATGCAGGCGTCGAACCTGGTCAAGGTCGACATCCTGCTGCAGGGCGAGCCGGTCGACGCCTTCAGCGCGATCGTGCACCGCGACGGCGCCTACGCCTACGGCACCAAGATGGCCACCAAGCTGCGCGAACTCATCCCGCGCCAGCAGTTCGAGGTGCCGATCCAGGCGGCCATCGGCTCGCGCATCATCGCCCGCGAAACCATCCGCGCGATTCGCAAGGACGTGCTCGCCAAGTGCTACGGCGGTGACATCAGCCGGAAGCGCAAGCTGCTGGAGAAGCAGAAGGAAGGCAAGAAGCGGATGAAGACCATCGGCCGCGTCGAGGTCCCGCAGGAAGCCTTCGTCGCAGCCCTGTCCACGGACGAGGGCAAGGAAGACAAGTCCAAGGGCGGCAAGAAGTAACGCTCGGCGCAAGGCCGATGACTGACTGTCGGCGCCCTCTGGTTGACTTTCCATCAAACGGAAAGGAGGGCGCCAGGCCAGCCATGGCAGAGACGACCGGCCCGCACGGCATCGTTCAAGGTCGCCCGTTCACGGTGTACGACCTGGAGACGATGCCCGATGACGGCCACCGGTACGAGCTTCTCGAACGGGCGCTTCTCGCGACGCCCGCGCCTGGTTACAAGCATCAGAAAGTGGTTCTGCGTCTGGGAGCTCTGCTCGATGCAGCCTGCCCGGACGAGCTTGACGTTCTGCCCGCCCCTTTCGCGGTTCGCCCGTCCGTCACGGTCGAGCTTCAGCCCGACTTGCTGGTCGCTCGGGATGAGGACCTCACGGAGGCGTACCTGCCGACAGCGCCAGTGCTCGCGGTGGAAGTCCTGTCCCCGAGCACGAAGCTCCACGATCTGAACTCGAAGAAGGCCTTCTACGAGCGACTCGGCGTCCCGGGCTACTGGGTCATCGATCCGCTGGAGCCCCGGCTGACCGTGTTCGAGCTGGGCGACGACGGTGATTACCGAACCCTCGGCAAGTTCACCGGCCCAGAGGCTTTCGACGCGGCCAACCCGTTCCCGGTCCGAGTCGTCCCCTCCGAACTCATCGGCCGCCGTCGGGAGCCCTGAGGGCTTCACCTCACCGGCCGACGGCGTCGTCGGTTCGGTTCGGCGAACGTCATAGAAGCCCTCTATGGGGCTTATCGAGCATTGGTCTGCTCTGGTGGTGATCTGGGGAAACCTGGGTGAACCGTGACTCGGGTCACGGTCCCAGCTGGTGGATCGGGGTTGTGTGGTTCGGACCTGTGGTTAGCATGCGATCGCAAAGTTCTTGCGGTGTTTCGGTTTCCGCCGAGCACATCGATGTTTTCCCTGGTGCGCCACCAAAAGTGGCGGGCTCGACGCTGCCTGGAGGTTGCTGGTGGACTTCTCCCGCGAACGCTTACCGATCCCCGACCCTCAGCCC